>NZ_RZRA01001224.1:0-1296 GCF_003998945.1 Mesorhizobium sp. M7A.F.Ca.CA.003.01.2.1
GCCAAGGACCTGATCGACGAGAGGCGACGCTTCTCCGAAGCCGTGCTTGCCGGCGTTACCGCCGGCGTCATCGGCGTCGATCCCTACGGCATCGTCACCATCGTCAACCGCTCGGCCGAAGCGATGCTGGCCATATCCGCCAGCGCAGCCCTTGGGCAGAACCTTTCCGCCGTGCTGCCGCATGTCGGCCGCGTCTTCGAAATCGGCCGCAAGTCCGGCAAACCCGTCTATCGCGAGCAGGTGACCTTCTACCGCGCCGGCGCCGAGCGGACCTTCAACGTTCAGATCACCATCGAGGCCGGCGATGACGGCTCGGAGGAAAAGTCCTATGTCGTGACGGTTGACGACATCACCGACCTGGTCCAGGCGCAGCGCTCGTCGGCTTGGGCGGATGTGGCGCGGCGTATCGCCCACGAGATCAAGAACCCGCTGACGCCGATCCAGCTCTCGGCCGAACGCATCAAGCGCCGCTATGGCAAGGTGATTACCGAGGACCGCGAGGTTTTCGACCAGTGCACCGACACCATCATTCGTCAGGTCGAGGATATCGGCCGTATGGTCGACGAATTCTCGGCGTTCGCGCGCATGCCGAAGCCCGAGATGAAGGCCATAGATCTGCGCGAATCGCTGCGCGAGGCCTCGTTCCTGGTCGAGGTCAGCCGCGCCGACATCACCTTCGAGCGGACCTTCGGCAGCGAGCCGCTGAAGGGCACGTTCGACAGCCGGCTGATGGCGCAGGCTTTCGGCAATGTGATCAAGAACGCCGCCGAGGCAATCGACGGATTGGAACAGAAGGATGGTTCGCACGGCATAATCCGGATTCAGGCCGGGCGCCAGAATGGTGTGATTCGAATCGACGTCATCGACAATGGCAAAGGCCTGCCGCGCGAGAATCGCCAACGGCTGCTCGAGCCCTACATGACCACACGCGAGAAGGGCACCGGACTTGGCCTCGCTATCGTCAAGAAGATCGTGGAGGACCATGGTGGCAGGCTGGAACTACACGATGCTCCTGCGGACTTCCACGATGGGCGCGGCGCGATGATCAGCATCATCCTGCCGCCTGCGGCCGCAACGGCTCCGCGCGGCGAAAGCAGGGCGGAAAACGAAAGAGAAACTGAAAAGGTCGGTAATGGCGTCTGATATTCTCATCGTCGATGACGAGGAAGACATCCGTGAACTCGTCGCGGGCATACTGAGCGACGAAGGTCACGAAACCCGCACGGCATTCGATGCCGACAGCGCGCTCGCTGCTATAGCTGATCGCGCGCCGCGGCTGATTTTCCTCGACATCTG
>NZ_RZRA01001225.1:0-1295 GCF_003998945.1 Mesorhizobium sp. M7A.F.Ca.CA.003.01.2.1
CCGATCCTGATCGGCTGCTCGGCGCCCGAACCGTCCTTGATCTTCTTGTCGAGGATGACATAGGGCTTGAGATAGAGCTTGTCGTCGCGCGGGTTCGCGGCAAGCTCCGTGCCGCGGATCAGATTGGCGCAGACGAAGGGAAAATTGGCGCCGGCCAGCACCTTGTCCAGGAACGACAGGCCATAGTTGAACTCGTGGTTGCCCAGCGTCGAGCACTCGTAGCCGAGCAGGTTCATACCCTTCATGATCGGATGCAGGTCGCCGTCCTTCAGGCCCTTCTCATAGGCGATGTAGTCGCCCATCGGATTGCCCTGCAGCAGGTCGCCATTGTCGATCAGCATCGAATTCACCGCTTCCTTGCGCACGGCGTCGATCAGGGAGGCCGTGCGCGACAAGCCCAGCGTGTCGTTCGCTTTGTCGGCGTAATAATCGTAAGGCAGCACGTTCACATGGATGTCGGTGGTCTCCATGATCCGGAGATGCGCCTGGTTGGCCTGTGCGCGAGCGGAGAAGGGATGAAGCACGATCAGCGCCCCTGTAGCTGCGGTGCCAGCGAGGAAATCGCGGCGGGAGACGGGATGGAGCAGTTGCGACATGTTTTCTCCTTATCGACAACGTGACACGCCCTGCCCCGAAGCGAACTTCGCGCCGAAATCGGCTCAAGTCCATTCAAGAAGTTGCGTGCATCGGAAGGTCAGTCGACCAGCAACAGATGACGTGCGGATGAACGGTGCCGGTGAAGAAATCAGCCCTTGTCGTCGTCGCCCTGGGTGATCAGCCGCGCGCTGCGTTGCCCCGTCGCGTAGATCCATAGCCAGCTCAGCGAAACAGCAAGCCGGTTGCGAAAGCCGATCAGGAAATAGATGTGAGCCACTCCCCACAGCCACCAGGCGAGCCAGCCGGTGAGCTTGATCCAGCCGAAATCGATGGCGGCGGCGCGTTTGCCGATCGTCGCCAGATCGCCGGCATGCCTGTAGTGGAAAGGACGCGCGGTCGTGTCGCCGCCGAGCCTGGCCTTGATGGTAGCCGCAACATGTCGGCCCTCCTGCTTGGCGGAAGGCGCCACGCCGGGAACCGGCCGCCCGTCTGGCCGCAGCACATGAGCGGCGTCGCCGATGACGAAGATCTCCGGGCTGCCACGCACACTTAGATCGGGCTCGACCAGCACCCTGCCCGCGCGGTCCGCCTTCGCTCCCAGCCATTCAGCGGCTGGCGAAGCGGCAACGCCGGCTGCCCACAGGATCGTTCGGGCGGCCAGTTGCTTATCGCCAAACACGACACCTTCGGCGTCGCAG
>NZ_RZRA01001226.1:0-1294 GCF_003998945.1 Mesorhizobium sp. M7A.F.Ca.CA.003.01.2.1
GGCCCGGCGAGGACCAGTGGGGCGACGCCAAGGCCATCCTGCCCTATCCGGAGTGGCGGAAATTCCTTGGGGAGGACGACCTCAAGGCGTTGAAGGATGCCGGCTTCGATTTCCTGCGCATGCCGGTCGATCCATCGCCCTTTCTGTCCGACCAGACCGTGGCCTTGCGTGACGATCTCTATGCCAGCGTGCTGGACTCGGTGCGCATAATCAACCGCGCCGGGCTCAAGGTGATCGTCGACATGCACCTGATCCCGGCCGGCGGCAGCCGCAAGATCGGAATGGCTGAAGTGATGGGCGACCCACGGACCTTCGACGCCTATGTCGAGATGGTCCGCAAGATGGCCCGCACGCTGGCCAGCGAAGATCCCGCCCAGGTCGCCTTCGAGCCCATGAACGAACCGATCGTGGACTGCGACAGCGACGGCACGAGCCTGTGGCCGGACCGCCAGCGCAAACTGTTCGCGGCGGCGCGATCCTCGGCTACGAAACTGACCCTGGTGCTGACCGGCGCCTGCTATTCCGCCGCGAGTTCGTTGGAAAAGATCGACCCGAAGACGATTCCGGACGACAACGTCATCTGGACCTTCCATTCCTACGATCCGTTTCTGCTCACCCATCAGGGCGCAACCTGGGCCGGAGACTTCATCCCCTATGTGACTGGCCTGCCCTATCCGCTGAGTGCGGTGCCCAAGGCACAGCTCGACGTGACGCTCGACACCATCCGCGCCAGGATCAAGGCCGAGGCGCCATGGACGCGGCAAAGCGGCCTGCTTGCCTATCTTGACGAACAGGTCGCCAGCATGGACACCCCCGACAGACTGCTCGGCTTGATGGATGCGCCGTTCGAAAAGGTCGAGGCGTGGGCGAGGGCCAACGGCGTCAAGCCTGGAAACATCACGCTGGGCGAGTTCGGCATGATCCGCCAGGAATACGGCAATTCCTATGTGATGCCCGCTGGGTATCGGGCCGCCTATGTCAGGGACATGATCGCGCGTGCCGAAGCACATGGCTTCTCATGGTCGGTGTGGAGCTATGGCGGCGCCTTCGGCATCGTCGATGCCTTCAACGGCGACAAGGCCGAGCCGGATGTGATGGACGCGATCAAATCGCTTCACTGAGGCGATTTGGATTTAGCCAAGGTCGATCGACAGGATTTCCGGCCGCATCCCGAAACGCACCGGCAATATGCTGAAACCGAGCCCGCCGGAGACGATCAGATTGCGATCGTTCTCGACGACGTGGCCATAGGCGTAGCGGTTGCCGAAACGCGATGGCACGACCGGCGAATAGC
>NZ_RZRA01001227.1:0-1293 GCF_003998945.1 Mesorhizobium sp. M7A.F.Ca.CA.003.01.2.1
GGCCTGTGGCATTGGCGTTGGCGCCGACGGCGGTGGCGAATTGGCCCGAGGCCTTGGATATGTAGCCCATCGCCGTTGCGTCGAGCGCCGATGCGACGGCGCCGCTGCCGATGGCCGAGGCGTTGGCGTCGGAGGCGCTCGAATTGACACCGGCCGCGATGGCGTTCGTCCCCGTTGCGGTCGCGACGGGTCCGATCGCGACCGAGTCCGTGCCCGTCGCCGAAGAGTCCGCCGCCGTCGAGTTGGCATGGAAATACTTGATGCCGCCGCCGACATTGATGTTGTTGACGACGGCGCCGATGGCGTCGACGGCCTGGTTGGTGGCGGCGAGCTGCGAACCGTTGATCGCATCGGTCGACGTCGAGCTGATCCGCCCCGCGGCGACATTGGTGATGGTGCGTTCCGCACCGGCCGCGCCGATGCTGACCGTCGAGGTCGGAGTAGTGCCCTGGAAGGCGTAGGTCGTGCCGTTGATCACCGCGCTGGGCGTGCCGACGGCGACGTCGGTGACACTGCCGGAGCCGAGCGCCACGGCGCCTGCGTTGCCGGCTGTGGCGTTGGGTCCCAACGCGACCGCATCCGCGGCGCTGGCATTCGCTTGCTTGCCGAGAGCGGTCGCTTGCCCGGCGGTAGCAAACGCGTTCTGGCCGACCGCGGTGCTGGACAAGCCTGTCGCGTTGGCATTCGGTCCGACGGCGGTGCTGAAGTCGCCCGAGGCCTTGGATATGTATCCAAACGCCGTTGCGTCGAGGCCGGAGGCACTCGCATTGTTGCCGGCCGCGATGGCGTTCGCCCCTGCCGCAGTCGAGAGAGGTCCGATCGCAACCGATTCCGCACCCGTCGCCGACGAATCCGCCGCCGTCGAATTGGCGTGGAAATACTTGATGCCGCCGACATTAATGTTGTTGACGACGGCGCCAATGGCGTCGACGGCCTGATTGGTGGCGAAGAGCTGCGAGCCGTTGATCGCGTCGGTCGAGAGCGCGCTGATCCGCCCCGCCGCCAGATTGGTGATGGTGCGCTCCGCACCGGGCGCGCCGATGCTGACCGTCGAGGTCGGGTTGGTGCCCTGGAAGGCGTAGGTCGTGCCGTTGACCACCCCACTGGCCGTGCCGACCGCCGTCGCGGTCACCGAGCCAGAGCCGAGCGCGACATCGCCGGAACTCGCTGCTGCCGAGGCGCCATTGCCGAGCGCGACATTGCCCGCGAGGCCGGCCGCACCGGCGGTCGAGCCGTTGCCCAGCGCCACGGAGCCTTGTCCGATCGCCTTGTTGTTGTTGCCGATGGCGACAG
>NZ_RZRA01001228.1:0-1292 GCF_003998945.1 Mesorhizobium sp. M7A.F.Ca.CA.003.01.2.1
GGCCAGGGCAGCGACCCAGAACGTCGTCAGGCCGGGGCTGCTGGCAAGAACCAGGGAACTGACAAGCGCCACGACGCCGATCGCCGCGATGGCAAGGCGATAATCGATGCGCGCCTCGAACGCGGTCGCCGTCATCGCCCCCAGGACCTGCACCGCGAGGCTGGCCGAGACGATCAGGCCGACGGTGCGGCCA
The DNA here is from genome assembly GCF_003998945.1 of Mesorhizobium sp. M7A.F.Ca.CA.003.01.2.1. Classification (NCBI taxonomy): domain Bacteria; kingdom Pseudomonadati; phylum Pseudomonadota; class Alphaproteobacteria; order Hyphomicrobiales; family Phyllobacteriaceae; genus Mesorhizobium; species Mesorhizobium sp. M7A.F.Ca.CA.003.01.2.1. Next base: position 194 of record NZ_RZRA01001228.1, read on the forward strand.
TCGATGCCGTATTGCGCGCCTAGCGGCTCCAGAAAAGCCCAGACCGCGCCGAAGAACATGAAGTAGCAGAAGACCGACAGCAGCGCGGTCATCGAGGGAACCGTCAGCACATTGGCCAGATTCTCTTCCTTGGGCAGGTCGGCATAGTCACCGGGCACGGTGAAAGCGACCGCCAGCGACACGACGCAGACGACGGCAAGAACGATGAAGCCACCCGCCGACCCTGCGGCCGGGATGACATAGAGCGCCAGCAACAGGGCGAGCGCGCATTGCGCCAGCGTCTGCATGGTGACGAAATAGCCGCCGATGCGCTCGGCACGCCGCGAGCGGGCGATCAGTTCGGTGGCGATGGCGACCAGACCGCCCTCGGCGAGCCCGGCAAGGGCGCGGGCCGCAATCAGCATGTTGGCGCTCGCGGCATAGGCCGTCCACACATTGGCCAGCGCCAGCAGCAGCAGAAGGACGGCACTTTTCCAGCGCATATTGTGGGCCGAAAGCAGCATCGCCACGACGGCCGAACCGATGGCAATGGCGATCATCTCGGCGGTGGCGACCAGCGCCAGTTCGTCGCCGCTGACATGGCCTTCGGTGTAGAGAGCTCCGAGCAGCACCGGCTGCAGGCCGAGGATGAGCAGGCCGACCGAACCGATCCACAGGGCCGAGGCGAGCTGCCAGCCGGTCGGATTGCCGACCAGCCAGTCGCCACTGCCTGCGTGGCCGATATCTGTCGAAGCCAAAGGCGCCTCCCCAACGTCCTTGCCGCGCGGCAAAAAAGCTGACAACCTGTCAGTATTTCAGAAACTGATACTTGATCATATTTCTTGTCAACCGGAATCTAAAAACCGTGCGAAAGATCGGTGCATGACGGAATTGAAGAGAATGGCGACCGAGCCGAGGCGCAAGCCCAAGCAGGAACGCAGCCGCGAGCGCATCGACGCGATCCTGTCGACGACCATGCGGCTGATCGGGGAAAAGGGTATCGACGCCGTCACTATGAAGGAGGTCGGCATGCTGGCGGGCGGGCCAATCGCCACCGTCTACCACTACTTTCCCAACAAATCGGCGATCCTGGCGATGCTCTATGAGCGGTTTTCAGAGG
>NZ_RZRA01001229.1:0-1292 GCF_003998945.1 Mesorhizobium sp. M7A.F.Ca.CA.003.01.2.1
GTACAAGATCCAGGAAGTGATCAAGCGCCGGCAGATCCTCCTGGTGCAGGTCGTCAAGGAAGAGCGCGGCAACAAGGGCGCGGCGCTGACCACCTATCTGTCGCTGGCCGGCCGCTATTCGGTGCTGATGCCGAACACGGCGCGTGGCGGCGGCATTTCGCGCAAGATCACCAGCGCGGTCGACCGCAAGCGGCTCAAGGAGGTCGTCGCCGATCTCGAAGTGCCGCAGGGCATGGGCGTCATCCTGCGCACCGCCGGCGAGAGCCGCACCAAGGCAGAGATCAAGCGCGACTACGAATATCTGATGCGGCTTTGGGAAAATGTCCGCAATCTCACCTTGCAGTCCACGGCCCCTGCCCTGGTCTACGAGGAAGGCAGCCTGATCAAGCGCTCGGTGCGCGACCTCTACAACAAGGATATCGACGAGATTCTTGTCTCCGGCGAGGAAGGCTACCGCGAGGCCAAGGACTTCATGCGCATGCTGATGCCGAGCCACGCCAAGGTGGTTCAGCCGTTCCGCGACACGACGCCGATCTTCGTGCGCAACGGCATCGAGGCACAGCTCGACCGCATGCTGCAGCCGCAAGTGACGCTGAAGAGCGGCGGCTACATCATCATCAACCAGACCGAAGCGCTGGTTGCCATCGACGTGAATTCGGGCCGCTCCACCAAGGAGCACTCGATCGAGGACACCGCGCTCCACACCAATCTGGAAGCGGCCGAGGAAGTCGCGCGTCAGCTAAGGCTGCGCGATCTTGCCGGCCTGATCGTCATCGACTTCATCGACATGGAGGAGAACCGCAACAACCGCTCCGTCGAGAAGCGGCTGAAGGATCACCTCAAGAACGATCGTGCGCGCATCCAGGTCGGCCGTATCTCGCATTTCGGCCTGATGGAGATGTCACGCCAGCGCATCCGCGCCAGCGTGCTGGAATCGACCATGAAGCCTTGCCCGCATTGCGGCGGCACCGGCCATGTGCGCTCCGATTCGTCGGTCGCGCTGATGGTGGTGCGGGCGATCGAGGAATTCCTGCTCAAGGATTCGCGCAGCCACATCACGGTGCGGACGCCGGCGGCGACAGCACTCTACGTGCTCAACCACAAGCGCGGCACGCTGGTGGAACTCGAAAGCCGCTTCGGGCTGACGATCACCGTCGAGGCCGACGATTCGGTGGGTTCGCAGCACTATGCGATCTTCCGCGGCGCGTTGGCTGAAAAGCCGGAAGGCTTTGTCGAGGCGCGCAGCTTCCCGGCCTATGTCGAGCCGGACGAGCCCGAGGATGAGATTGCCG
>NZ_RZRA01000122.1:0-8330 GCF_003998945.1 Mesorhizobium sp. M7A.F.Ca.CA.003.01.2.1
ACATGATGTCGGTGGCGAGCTGCCCGTTTGCGATCAGATCGATAAACCTGGACGCAACCTGTGGCGGTGGCGGCAGGCCCACCGCGCCGCCCGCCGTCAACACCCACCAGATGGCGATGCCGGCGACGAGACCGCAGAGATTGAGCGCGAGACCGCGATAGTCGATACCCCGATCCTCGTTCGAGCCGCCGCCGGAGCGTGTCGTCTTCGACGCTTCGCTCATCGCGACACCCCCGAATAGAAAAAATGGTCGAGCGCCGCCGCAGCAGCACCGATGGCGCCGGCACCAGGACCGAGGCTCGACCGCTCGACCCGCAGCACGTCGCGCATCGGCGGCAGGACGCGTGGCGGAACGCCCCGCCTTATATGATCGATGAAGCTTTCCGGGGCTTCGGCCAGGTGACCGCCAAAGACGATCAGATCGGGATTGAGCAAATTGGTCGCCGTCGCTATGGCCGTCGTCAGATGCCGGAGCGCCGCGTTCCAGACGTCGGGATATTTCTCCACCGCGGCCAGCAGGCGCCTGGGATGAGGCGTGTCGATATGGGCGGCGCGGGCCAGCGCGCGTTCGGACAGGAATGTCTCCAGGCAGCCCACATTGCCGCAGGCGCAACGCTCGCCATCCTCGACCACCTGGACATGGCCGAGCTCGACGGCCCCGTAGCCGCCGGGACGGAACGGCATGCCGTTGATCACCAGGCCGGCGCCGAGGCCGGTGCGCAGATAGATGTAGAGCAGCGCGGTCGTGTCGCGCCCGATGCCGTAGCGCGATTCCGCCAGCGCCATCGCGCTGACATTGTGCTCGACCACCACCGGCATGCGCAGCGCCGTTTCGAGCTCGTCGGCGAACGGCACGTCCTTCCAGTCGTAATTGACCGACTGCAGGTTGCGGCGGCGCTTGGTGTCCACCGGTCCCGGCACGCCGAGCCCCAGGCCGATCAGGCGCGAACGGTCGACGCCGGTCTTCTTGATCAATTGCTCGACGATCCGCACCACCATGCCGATCACCGCGGCGGGTTCGCTGGTGGCGGTGTCGAAATGCTGCGAGGCCATGGCTTTCGAGGCGGCCCTGAGGTCGGTGATGGTCGCGTCGATCGTTCCCGCGCCAATGTGCACGCCAACCACGGACAGGGCGTCGGGCACCAGCGCGACGCCGATCGCCGGCCGGCCGACGGGTGCATCGCCGGCAGTGGCCTGGTTGAGCTCGACCACGGTGCCTTCCCGCAGGAGATGGGCCGTCAGATGGGTCAGGGCGGTGGGTGACAGCGAGGTGCGCCGCGCCAGTTCGGCGCGCGACTGCGGACCGTCGTCGCGCAGGATTCGCAGGATCGCTCCGTGGTGCGCGCCCATTCTTCCTCCCTATTATTTTCTAATGTTAATAAATTAATTAAGCCTGTCAAGCACGGCAAAGCGCGGCTTGCGACTGGCATCGATGCACCTGGCTTTCACCCTACCCTGCCGCTGGAGTAGGGGCATTGACGCGAAGGGAGATAGCGGGGAAGGCAAGGCCGTCATGAGTAGGTCGAAGATCAGCCAAGCGGAGACGGCCACCTATGCCGCTTGGCTCCCGCGCGCTAAGGGGCGGTGGCAGCCGAGCGCTTGAACAGGATGGTCACCCGCGTGCCCTCGCCGGCGCTCGACGTCACGTCGAACTCCGCCTTGGCATTCTCGGTCAGCGAGCGGGCGATCAGCGCGCCGAGTTTGCCGCGCTTGGGCCAGCTCTCGCCGTCCGGCAGGCCAATGCCGTCATCGGCGATCACGATGCGGCAGCCATCGCCGTCAACGATGCTGTGCAGCGTGATCGTGCCGCCGTCACGTCCCTGGAAGGCATGTTTGAGCGCATTGGTCAAAAGTTCGTTCACCACCAGCCCGGTCGGCATGGCGACATTGATCGACACCGGATAGGTGTCGACCTTCATGTCGAGGCGGATGCCCTCGACCGCATGCGAGTTCATGACCGCCGACGCGATCTGGCTGAGATAGACACCAAGATCGACCTCATCCTTGCCATCGTCCCCCGACAGCGTCTGGTAGAGGATCGCCAGCGCATCGACGCGCCCCGCCAGCCTCTCGAAACGCTTCTGGTCCGGTTCGGCCGCGTTGCGCGTCTCCATCCGGATCAGCGCGGTGATCATCTGCAGATTGTTCTTCACCCGGTGCTGCAGTTCGCGCAGCAGCGTGTCCTTCTCACGGATGCGCTCGTCGATCGATCGCGCATCTTCGGTTTCGCCATGGGCCGAAACGTCGACCAGCGCCACCAGCCGGAAGCAGGCCTTGCCATTGTCGTCCTCGATGACGTTGGAATAGACGTCGACGATAGTCGGTTGGCCTTCCTTCCGCTCCAGCCGGAACGTGCCGATGAAATCAGTGTCCTCGACCACGGCCTCGAACAGCGGCCGGTCCTTCTGCTTGTGCAGGCCGGTGCCGGAAAGCGCCGCCCAGTGTTGGCGAGCGAGCATCGCCGCCTTGAGGCCGGACAGTTTCTCGAATTCCGGATTGGCATAGACGACACGCTCCTTCGAACCCAGGTCCGAGACGGCAATGGCGATCGGCACCTGGTCGAGGAACTTCTTGAACTGTTCGCTTTCGAGCGCGCTGGCAAGGTCCGGCGTTTCGAGCAGCTGCCCGACCGCTTCGGCCTTCTGTGTATCGGATGTCATCTGCGGCGCCTGTGCTGTGTGGGCACCATCAATAACAGCGATGCGATCACCCCGCCATCGCCAAACATGGAGTCCGCATTTTCACGCCCCGCATCGGCGATGGCGGCGTGTCTGCCGAATTGACGCCGCTGCCTGAGAGTGCCTCAGGAGGCCGGCTTCGACGCCAGCCGTGGACCGGTCTTGACGTCGACGATCTCCGGCTTGGCGCTGTCGACCGCGCCATCCCAGCCGCCGCCGAGCGCCTTGTTGAGGGCGATGTAGTTGGTCGCCAGCAGGACGCGGCTTTGCAGCAGCGAGTCCTCGGCCGAATAGAGCGAGCGCTGGGCGTCGAGCACGTCGAGGAGGCTTGTCTCGCCGGCCTTGTAGAGCGTGCCTTCGAGACTTGCCGCCTCGCCATAGGACTTCGCGGACGAGGCGAGCTTGCCGATCCGGATGCGCTCCTGCGACAACAGCACCAGCGCGTTCTCGACATCCTCGAGCGCCGTCAGCACCGAAGACCGGTAAGCGATGAAATACTGATCGCGTTGCGCCTTGGCGACCTCGACGGCCGCCTGCAATTGGCCGGCATTGAACAGCGGCACACTCAGCGTCGGCCCGAACGACCAGCCGATCGACGAATTCTTGCCGAGATCGCCAAGCTTCAGCGCCGCCGTGCTGATGTCTCCCGTCAGGCTGACCGAGGGATAGCGGGCGGCTTCGGCCTGGCCGATCTTGGCGGTATATTGCGCATATTGGCGCTCCGCCATGCGCAAATCGGGCCGCGATAGCAGGAGGTCGGCGGGAATTCCGGTGGGCATCGGCAGGCGCGGTGCAGGAATGGGCGCGACCCGCTTCAGCCGCTCGTTGAGCGAGGCAGGCGGCCGGCCGGCCAACACCGCGAGACGATGCACGGCCTGCGCATAACTTGCCTCCAGCGTCGGAACGGCGGCTTCGGTGCTCGCTGCCTGACCCATTGCCTTGGCGACATCGGCGGCGGTCGCCGTGCCCGCCTGCGCCATGGTGCGGGTAAGTTCGGCGGTCTGTCTTTGCGACGCGGCCGAACGACGGGCGAGCGCGATGCGGGCCTGGTAGCCGCGCGCCTGGGTATAATAGGAAGCGACATCGCCGACCAGGGTGAGAAGCGTCGAGCGCAGTTCCTCCTGCGAGGCGTTCAGCCCGTAGTGCGCGGCCTCTACGCCCCTCCGGTTGGCGCCGAACAGGTCGAGCTCCCAGCTTGCATCGAAGCCGGCCTGGTACTCGCTGTAGGTGGCGTCAGAGCCTGATGTGGTCTCGGCCGACTTGTTGCGGGAGGCCGAGCCGGAGCCGTCGGCCGAAGGCAGCAATGTGCCGGCACTCTGGCGATAGCTGGCGCGCGCCTCGCGGATTTTTGCCTTGGCGGTGGCGACATCGAGATTGCCGGCAACCGCTTCCTCGACAAGCGTGTTCAGCTCGGGATCGCGTAGCCGCTGCCACCATTTTGACAGTCGTGCCGGCTGGGCAGGTTTTGTCGGCTTCTGGCCGCTCCAATTCGCCGGCATTGCCAGTATCGGTGTCTGATAATCCGGACCGACGACGCATCCCGCGAGCAGGACAGCGGTGAGCATAGGCGCAAGAAGCCGCCTCGCGGCCACCGAGCCACGTTCCAAACCTGTCATGTGAAGTTTTCCTTATTGCTGGGTGGCCGTCACCGGCGTCTCGCCCGTATCTGGTTTGGCCGCCCTGCCCTTGAAGATGCGCCGCACCGTGACGAACAATAGCGGCACCAGGAAGACGCCGATCACCGTCGCCGCGATCATGCCCCCCATCACGCCGATGCCGACCGAGTTCTGCGCGCCCGAGCCCGCACCGCTGGCGATCGCCAGCGGCAACACACCGAGGATAAAGGCCAGCGACGTCATCAGGATCGGCCGCAGCCGTTGTCGCGCCGCCTCCAGCGTCGCCTCGACCAGCCCCATCCCGGCGGCCTGCCGCTCGATGGCGAACTCGACGATGAGGATGGCGTTCTTGGCGGCGAGACCGATCGTGGTCAAAAGGCCGACCTTGAAATAAACGTCGTTGGACTGGCCGAACAGGCTGGCCGCCAGCAGCGCGCCGAAGATGCCGATCGGCACCGACAGCATGACCGCGAACGGGATCGACCAGCTCTCATAAAGTGCGGCCAGGCACAGGAACACGACCAGCGCCGAGATCGCATAGAGCGACAGCGCCTGGTTGCCGGAAAGCTTCTCCTGGTGCGACAGCCCGGTCCACTCGTGCGAATAGCCGGCGGGCAGTTGCGCGACGAGCTTGTCGATCTCGTCCATGGCGGCACCCGAGCTGACGCCCGTGGCCGCCGCGCCCTGGATCTCGACCGCCGCCGACCCATTGTAGCGCTCCAGCCTGGGCGAGCCGAATGTCCAGTGGCTGGAGGCAAAGGCCGAGAACGGCACCATGTCGCCGCTGGCGTTGCGGACCTGCCATTTGTCCAAATCTTCCGGCTGCATGCGGAAGTTCGGGTCCGACTGCAGATAGACCGGTTTCACCCGCCCGCGATCGATGAAGTCGTTGACGTAATCGCTGCCCCAGGCGGTCGAAAGCGTGTTGTTGATGTCGGCCAGGCTGACGCCAAGCGCGCTGGCCTTCTCCTGGTCGATGTCGACCGAGAATTGCGGCTGGTCTTCCTGGCCGTTGGGCCTTGTGTTGGCGAGCACCTTGCTCTGCCCGGCCAGGGCCAGAAGCTGGTTGCGCGTCTGGATCAGCGCGTCATGGCCGGCGCCGTTGACGTCCTGCAGGTAGAAGTCGAAGCCGTTGGTGTTGCCGAAGCCCTGGATGGCGGGAGGCGCGAGCGCGAAGACCTGCGCGTCCCTGATCTTCGAAAACGCGCCCATCGCACGGCCGGCGATGGCCTGCGCGGCGGAAGCCGGCGATTTGCGCAGGTCGAAATCCTTCAGCCGCACGAAAGCGATGCCGACATTCTGCCCTGCGCCGCCGAAGCCGAAGCCGGAGGCGGTGAACACCCCGTCGACGGCGTCCTTCTCCTGGTTGAGATAATGGTCGGTCACTTCTGCCAGCACGCGCTCCGTGCGATCCTGCGTCGCGCCGACGGGCAGCTGCACGCTGGTGATCAGGATGCCCTGGTCCTCTTCCGGCAGGAACGAGCTCGGCAGCCGGGCAAACATCCAGCCCACGGCAACGACGATGGCCAGGAACACGACGAGGAAGCGCCAGGATCGGTTGATGATGCCGTGCGAGCCGTCGCGGTAGGCAAGCGTGCCGCGATCGAAGACACGGTTGAACCAGCCGAACGGGCCGGTCTGCGTCGCATGGTCCTTGGGCGGCCGCAGGATGGTGGCGCAAAGTGCGGGCGTCAGCACAAGGGCGACCAGCACGGACAGCACCATCGCCGAGACGATGGTCACCGAGAATTGCCGGTAGATGATGCCGGTCGAGCCGCCGAAGAAAGCCATCGGCACGAACACGGCCGAAAGCACCGTGGCGATGCCGATCAGCGCGCCGGTGATTTCGTGCATCGACTTGCGCGTCGCCTCCTTCGGCGACAGGCCTTCCTCCTGCATCACGCGTTCGACATTCTCGACGACGACGATGGCGTCGTCGACCAAGAGGCCGATGGCCAGCACCATGGCGAACATGGTCAGTGTGTTGACGGAATAGCCGAACAGCGACAGCACGCCGAACGTGCCGAGCAGCACCACCGGCACGGCGATCGTCGGGATGATGGTGGCGCGCAAATTCTGCAGGAAGATGAACATCACCAGGAACACCAGCACGATTGCTTCGGCCAGCGTCTTGACCACCTCCTCGATCGACAGCCGCACGAAAGGCGAGGTGTCGTAGGGATAGACGACCTCGACCCCTTGCGGGAAGGTCGAGCTCAGCCGGGCGATCGTCGAACGCACCGCTTCGGCGGTGTTGATGGCGTTGGCGCCGGTCGCCAAATTGACGGCGACGCCGGCCGCCGGCTTGCCATTGTAATTGGCCTGCGTCGTATAGCTTTCGGCGCCGAGCTCGACGGTGGCGACATCGTTGAGGCGGACCAGAGAGCCATCGGTCTGGCTCTTCAGGATGATGTTGCGGAACTGTTCGGCGGTCTGCAGCCGGCTCTTGGCCGTCACCGTGGCATTGAGCTGCTGGCCCTTGCGCGCCGGCAGGCCGCCGAGCTGGCCGGCCGAAACCTGCGTGTTCTGTGCCTCGATGGCGGTCGCCACATCGCTCGGCATCAGGGCATATTTGGCGAGCTGGTCCGGATCGAGCCAGATGCGCATGGCATAGCCGGAGCCGAACAGCTGCGTCGAGCCGACGCCTTCGACGCGCTTCAGCGTGTCGTTGACGGTGGCGTCGACATAGTCGGCGAGATCGGTCGAGTTCATCTTGGCGTCGGTCGAGACGAAGCCGATGACCATCAGGAAGCCGGTCGAGGATTTGGAGACGGTGATGCCGTTGCTCTGCACCACCTGCGGCAGCTGCGACTGCACCAGCTGCAGCTTGTTTTGCGTCTGCACCTGGGCGGTATCGGGATCGGCCGCTGTGGTGAAGGTCAGCGTGATCGAGGCCGAACCGGTCGAGGTCGACGTCGCCGTCATGTAGTCGAGATTGTCGATACCGGTCATGCCTTGCTCGATGACCTTGGTCACCGAGTTCTCGACCGTCTGCGCGTCGGCGCCCGGATAGGTGGCGCTGATGTTGACTGTCGTCGGCGCAATCTGCGGATATTGCGAGATCGGCAGCGAGGTGAGCGCCAGGAGGCCGCCCAGCATGATCACGATGGCGATCACCCAGGCGAAGATCGGCCGGTTGATGAAGAATAGTGACATCGCTCAGTTCCCGGTCGCGGCGGCAGGCGCCGGTTTCGCCGCATTGGACGCGGCCGGTGCGGCGGACGTGCTCTGCCCGCGGTCCTTGACCTCGCCGGTCGTCTCGTCGATCGTCACTTCGACACCCGTCGCATCGCCGCCGGGGCGCACCAGTTGCATGCCCTCGACGATGACGCGGTCGCCGTCGCCGACACCCGAATCCACCAGCCAGTTGTTGCCGACGCTGTTGCGCACGGCGAGCACGCGCGTCTCGACCTTGCCCTGCGCATTGATGACCATGGCGGTGGCCTCGCCCTTGGTGTTGCGGCTGACGGCACGCTGCGGCACCAGGAAACTGTTCTGGGCAACGCCCTCCTCGACCAGTGCCCGCACATACATGCCGGGCAGAAGCAGGCGGTCGGGATTGGGGAACTCGGCCCTGAGCGCAAAGGTGCCGGTGGTCTGGTCGACATTGGCGCCGGCGAATTCCAGCTTGCCGGTCTGCGTGTAGATGGTGCCGTTCTCGAGCTTCAGCTTCACGCTGACATTGGGCCCGCTGAACTTCAGCCGCCCTTCCGAGATCGCCTGGCGCAGATTGAGCAGGTTGGTGCTCGACTGCGTGACGTCGACATTGATCGGATCGAGGGCACGGATGGTGGTCAGCACCGTGTCCTGGTTCGCGGTCACCAGCGCGCCCGGCGTCAGCGTGGACTTGTCGATGCGCCCGGCGATCGGTGCCGTGATGGAGGTCCGGTCGAGGCTGATGCGCGCCGTCTCGGCACTGGCCTTGGCCGAGGCGACATCGGCTTGCGCCTGCGCCAGCGTGGCGGCGGCATCGTCATAATCCTGTTTGGAAACAACGTTCTGCTTCAACAGGCCGGCATAACGGTCGAACTTGGCC
>NZ_RZRA01001230.1:0-1291 GCF_003998945.1 Mesorhizobium sp. M7A.F.Ca.CA.003.01.2.1
GATGATGATGATCGCCAGCATCGGATGTTGCCCGAACCAGTCGATCGGCTGGGCCCCGAAGAAGCGGGCTATGTCGGCGAACACCCCGTATGGCGGGTGCATGATCATGTTCTTCCAGACCAATGCGGCCACCGGCGGCATGACGAAGAACGGCGAGATGACGAGGATGCGCACGATGCCCTGGCCCCACATCGGCTGGTCGATCAGCAGCGCCAGAAGGATACCGCCGATCACCGTGATCAGGAGCACGCTGACCACCAAGGTGAGCGTGTTGAGGATCGACTGCAGGAAGGCCGGGTTGGAATAGAACAGCGCGTAATTCGAGAAGCCGACGAAGCCGTCGCGGATCGGATTGAGCGGGTTGTACTGCTGGAAGGAGAACCAGATGGTGATGACCAGCGGCACGATCATCCAGACGAACAGCAGCACCACGGATGGCGCCATCATGAAACGGGCAAGCGAACGGGTCTGCTGAGTAGCCATGACGGTCACCCTTCACTGGTCAGACGGAATTTTCAAAGGCGTTAAAGGCGGCCGCCCGAACTGGGAACTCGGGCGGCCGTTGCCGGTCAAGGAGGCGACCGGCAGTCGGCACCGGGAGGAGCCTTACTTGATGTATCCGCCCTCGGTCATTGCCGCGGTGGCAGCGTCCTGGGCCTGCTTCAGCGCGTCGTCGACGCTCGACTGGCCGGCAAGCGCCGCCGAGAAGAGCTGGCCGACCGTGGTGCCAAGGCCCTGGAACTCAGGGATGGCGACGAACTGGACGCCGACATAGGGCACCGGCTTGACCGTCGGATGCGTCGGATCGGCGGCGTTGATGGAGTCCAGCGTCATCTTGGCGAACGGAGCGGCCTTCTGGTACTCGGCATTGGCGTAGAGCGAGGAGCGCGTGCCCGGAGGAACGTTGGCCCAGCCTTCCTTCGAAGCGACGAGCTCCGCATAGTGCTTGCTGGTCGCCCAGGAGACGAACTTCTCGGCGGCATCCGCTTTCTGCGTGCCGGCGGGGATGGCCAGCGACCAGGCCCACAGCCAGTTGCCGCGCTTGCCCAGGCCATTGTCGGGCGCCAGCGCATAGCCGACCTTATCGGCGACGGTCGAGTTCTTCGGGTCCGAAACGAAGGACGCGGCGACCGTGGCGTCGATCCACATGCCGCATTTGCCCTGCTGGAACAGCGCCAGGTTTTCGTTGAAGCCGTTGGAGGAAGCCCCCTCGGGGCCGTCGGCCTTCATCAGGTCGACATAGAACTGCAACGTGTTCTTCCATTCCGGCTGATCGAACTGCGGCTTCCAG
>NZ_RZRA01001231.1:0-1290 GCF_003998945.1 Mesorhizobium sp. M7A.F.Ca.CA.003.01.2.1
TCGCGCATGCCCATGGCGTCGATATCGGTCATGGTGAAGGCGGAGACGCGCGAATCCTTCAGCACCCGCGCCTCGGCCGGATCGGCGTGGCGCAAGCCGACGATGACGACATTCTCCGGCGACAGTTGCGGCTGCAGGGCGCCCGCCTTGTGGTCGAGGCCAAGCGATCGCGCCAGGACCGAGCCTTCCGGCAGGTCGATGCCGTCCTCGTCCTCAGGCATCAGGGCGGCGATGGAATCGATCCAGATCAGGCCGAAGGAATGCGTGGCGCGCGCCGTTGCGGTCAGAGCCTTATGCGCGACGCGACGGTCGGTGCCGGCGGCCAGCCGGATCAGCCCCGATGGCGGCCGCTCGACATCGGCGAGTTCCACGACATCGAAATTCATCGCCTCCAGCCGCGCGCCGGTGCCTTCCCGGGCCAGGATGCCGGCAGCCCCCGGCCCGGCGGAGATCTGCACCATCTTGCGGCCGGAAAAATCCTCGACATCGTGCATCGGGGCCTTCTCGACATATTCCGAGGTCATCGCCAAAAGCATGGCGCCATAGCTCATGCGGAAGGCGACGCGGTCGCCGACGGCCAGCGGCGGGTCGGCATCGGCGACATCCAAAAGCAGATGGTCGCTGGAGGCGCCCAGCACCCGGATCCCCCTGGCGATCGGCGTCAGCCCCTCGACCAGCACGTCCTCGCGGCCGATATTGGCGATGGCGCGCAGCCTATCGCCCTCGTCGGGGAAGACCGGCTGGTTGCCGAAGGCGTCGTAGCCCGATTGGCCGATCGGCCGTGACGGCTTGAGCTTGACCTCGATGATGTCGCTGGTCAGCCGGCAGGCATCGGGCTCGAGCTCGGCCCATGGCACATCGCGGAAGGTTTCGACGCCACCTTGCAGGATCGCCTCGCCGACGCGCAGATTGTTGATGCCGGCCGGAAGCCTGCCTTCGAGCAGCAGCGGCAGCGACGACGAGGCGCCGCCGGAAATCACGTCGAGGCTTTTGCCGGACAGGCGCTCGGTCTTGTAGGCATGGGCGACGAGCTGCCCAAGGTTTTCCGGCGTCGGCATGATGGCGCCGAAGCAGCCGAGATTGGTGCCGATGCCGGCGATGCGCACGCCCTTGAACTGCAGGATCTGCTCAACCGTGGGGATCAGGTCGTTCGGCCAGATGCCTTCGCGGAGATCGCCGAGATCGATCATCAGCATGATGTCGTGGACGCGGCCCATGCGCTCGGCGATGCGCGAAACTTCGCGGATGGTGGCGAGTTCCGATTGCAGGCTGATGTCGACGGTGCGCACC
>NZ_RZRA01001232.1:0-1287 GCF_003998945.1 Mesorhizobium sp. M7A.F.Ca.CA.003.01.2.1
CCATATCACCGAGTTGCCGATTATCGGCGCGATTCCACAGCCATTGGTTGTCGCAGCCCTTGCCTGGTGTCTGTTCGGGACGATCTCGGTCATGGTTGCAGGTCTGAAACTTCCAGGGCTGCAGTTCCGCAACCAGCGCGTTGAGGCAGCCTACCGCAAGGAACTCGTCTACGGCGAGGATCACGCGGACCGGGCCCAGCCGGCCACCACGGCCGAGCTGTTCGAGAATGTTCGCCACAATTATTTCAGGCTCTATTTCCACTACATCTATTTCAACGTCGTCCGTTACACCTACCTGCAGGCCGACAACATTTTCTCGCTGCTGATCCTCGGTCCCTCGCTGGTGGCGCACAAGATCACGTTCGGCGCGCTGAACCAGATTTCGAACGCATTCGGCAAGGTGACCGGTTCACTGCAGTTTCTGCTCACCTCCTGGTCGACCATCGTCGAGCTGCAATCGGTCCACAAGCGCCTGCGCGCCTTCGAGGCGACGCTGCAAGGCGAGCCGCTGCCCGATATCGACCAGCGCTATCTGGCAAGGCAGGGCGCTGAGGATCCGGCCTAAAGATCGAGGTTGGAAACGAACCGGGTTGGCGGCTCAGCCGCCGACCGAGACCTGCCTCTGGCCGGCATCCTGGCGCGAAACATAATCGCGAAAACTGATGCATTCGACATCGGCCTTGACGCAGACCTCGCCGGCAAAGCGCTCCAGCGCGTTCCAGTAGGCGCCGTCATTCATCAGCGCGAAGTGGAAGCCGAGCTCCAGCGGAATGCGCTTGCCGGCATACTGCTTGTCGAAGGCGGCGCGGAAGGCATCATAGGTCCGGTTGGCGAACTCGCCCGCTTGGCTTGGCCGTTCGAAGCCGCCGGAATGCCTGACATAGAGATTGTAGTCCATGGCGATCACCGGCCGTGACTTCGGTCCTTCTGGAATCTGCGGCAGCGAAAAGTGCATGACGCCGTTGCTGGCCGTCGGTCGGGCGGGGCCCTGCGAGACGCCGCTGGCGTCGAATTGATAGCCGGCGGCCGGCAGCGCTTCATAGAGCGCCTTGCCCGTCGACAGATACGGCGCGCGAAAACCGACAACCGCATGCCGTGCGAAATCGCGCCAGCCCTCAGGCTCGGGCGCAATGCCGTTGATGGCATAGGCGTTCTCGAGAATGTGCTCGAACGAACCGAACTCTTTCAGCCAGTCGGCCTTGCTCCAGTCCTTGCCGTCGAAATGGCCGCAGCCATGGCTGGCGATGTCGTGGCCCTCATGCGCGGCAAGCCCGATCTGCTCGAGCC
>NZ_RZRA01001233.1:0-1283 GCF_003998945.1 Mesorhizobium sp. M7A.F.Ca.CA.003.01.2.1
ACCACGTTCTGCAGGCCAAAGCCGATACCGAGGGAAAGAGCGCCGGCGACCAGTGCCAGGCTGGACAGGTCGATGCCCGCCGCCGAGATGCCGACCAGTGCCGCCAGCGCGACGCCGGCATAGCCGACCGCCAGCCTGATCGAGTTGCGCACGCCGGTATCGACCTTGCCACGCGCCATGACCGAGCCGTCGAGCCAGCCCTGGAACCACCGCGTCAGGAAATAGCCTATGACGAAGACGACGATGCCGGAGAGGATGCCGGTGACCGAGATCGTCACCGAGCCGATGTTGATCCCGGTTGCGAGCTTGTAGGCCCAAGCCTGGATATCGCCGGGCTGGAAACCCCACATCAGCAGGATCAGCGGCAGGAACACCAGCACGATCATCACATTGATGGCAACGCTGACGACAAGGCCGAGCTGGTCGAGGGCCGTATCCTCGTAGCTGGAATTGGCCGACAGCCAGCGCCCGACGGAGGTGTTGGCGAAAGCACCCTCCTCGCCGATCGCCTGCGCCGACAGGAAGCCGATATAGGCGGTGATCAAGGCTGTGCCGGTGACGACGACCTGCAGCGAAACGAACAGCGCAAGGCCGATATAGCCGAGCAAGGCGGCTATGATGGTGAATAGGCCAAGGCCCAGCGACAGGTAGCGCAGCCATGCCGGCCAGGGCCGCCAGCTTCCGTCGCGCGCCTTGAACGGCCTCAGCATCGCCATCAGGATCAGGATGATGCCGACGATGATGGTGGCGACAAAACTGCGGGCGATGGTCAGCGACAGCGGCGAACCCATCTTGTCGTTGATCACCGACAGGAAGGTGTTGACGCTGATGACCACGGCCATGGCGGTGGCCAGGCGCACCAGCCAGCGCGCCGGCCCGGTTTCGACCGGGATCAGGCGCCAGTTCGGCAGCCGCGGTTCCAGCGCCGCATTGGTCAGCCGGTTGACGCAGAACACCACGCCGATGACGGTCGCCAGCGCGTTGAGGAAGAGCCCAATGTCGCCGCGCAACACATTGTAATAATTGAAAAAGAAAATCGTCGATCCAAGAAAGGCGGCAACCGCCAGCGTCGGCAGCAAGGTCGACCAGAAGGCCACCGAAAGGCGGCTGAGATAGGATGGGTCCTCATTGGTGGGGTCGGCTTCGAACACCCGCCCGAACAGACGCCTGCCGCCAACCAGCAGCACCAGCGCCAGCCCGAGCGCCACGAAGGTTGCCGCCAGGATCGCCTGGAACTTGAACTTGAAGGCAAAGCTCAACCAGGACGACACCGCCTTGTAGAG
>NZ_RZRA01001234.1:0-1277 GCF_003998945.1 Mesorhizobium sp. M7A.F.Ca.CA.003.01.2.1
GATTGAGTTCGTCTGCGGCGGCAATGACTTCGGACACAATCGCCCGAACGTCATCCAAGGTCGTCCTGTGATTGACGAAACACGCCCGCAGCGCGAATTGACCGTTGATCGTTGCATTCGACAGATACACGCGGCCGCGCGCGATCACACGGCGCAGGATCGCTTCATTGTCCTTAGAGCGGTGACGGAAACAGACCGCGCTTAGCGATACCGGCGCAAGCTGCTCAAGCTCCGGCTGTGAAGCGATTGCCTGTGCCAGCATCTGGGCATGGTAGAGATCGCGCGCGATGGCTTCGCGATAGGCACGGCGCCCGTGATACTGCAGCGACATCCAGAGCTTCAGCGCACGGAAGCGCCGAGACAGTTCGATCGACTCTTCAAAGAATGCAAATGCTTCCGTTGGGTCTTCGCTCAATATCCTGACGTAGTCGTCGCTGTGCGAGAAAGTCGTGCGCGCAATGTCTGGGTGGCGATTGAGCAGGCAGCCGCAATCGAGTGGCTGATAGAGCCATTTGTGCGCATCGAGCGACAGCGAATCCGCCAAAGACAGTCCCTGGAACTTTTCCGGGACGGCCAGCGCCGCCAGTCCCCCATAGGCCCCATCGACATGCATCCACAACGCTTCCCTACGGGCAATGTCTGCGATTTCGGGAAGGGGATCGATCGCACCGGAGATGATGGTGCCGACCGTGGCCACGATGGCGATGGGCATGTTGCCGATGGCGCGGTCGGCGGCAATAGCCGCCTGGAGGGCATCCGTCCGCATCCTGAATTTGTCGTCGACAGGGATCAAACGGAGATTTTTTCTACCGATCCCCAACAGCGCGACGGCCTTGGGAATGGACATGTGCACTTGCTCGGAAGCATAGATCACGCACGGTCGCACGCCTGTTTCGTTGGCTGGCAGCTTCGCTTCCCGCGCCATCGCCAGGGCCATGAGGTTCGCCGTCGAGCCGCCGCCGCACAGGCTGCCTGTAAATCCGGGGCAACCGACAGCCTCCGCCAACCATTCGACGACGGCGCGTTCGATCGATGTCGCAGCCGGTGCCGAGCGCCACGACGTCACATTCTGATTGAGCACCGCAGCCAGCAATTCCCCCAGCGCGCCGATCGGTTCGCCGGAGCCGACGACATAACCGAAGAACCTGCCGGTTGAAGGCCGCACATGCTCCGCTATCGACTTGAAATCCTGCAAGACTTCCCGACCACGACCGCTCTCCTGCCAAGGCCGCGAGAAGAGTTCCGTCGTCTGTTTGCCGCTGGTCGTGGGATACGTC
>NZ_RZRA01001235.1:0-1268 GCF_003998945.1 Mesorhizobium sp. M7A.F.Ca.CA.003.01.2.1
AACGAAAACAGCCGGTAACGAACATGGGAACGAAATCGAACGCGCTGTCCTGGCTTTTCAGGATCAGCATCGCGGCAGCGGTCATCGGCGGCGTCGGCATGGTTGCCGGCACCCCGCTGACAAGCCTCGGCGCGATGACTTCAGGCGAGATTTCGACCCTGCACGCCGCACTGTTTTTCGCCACGGTCTGGATTGTTTCCAGCCTGCGCATCGCCCGGCTAAAGGCCCTCTGGCGGGTCGGCCTTAGGCTGACGGGTTTGCGCGGCGCCTCCGGCAACTTGCTGCCGAGAGGACCGAAGGCCCGCGCCGAGACGGGGGGTTCCGTGGGCGGCGCGGGCGCTTCGGGGGTATCCTGAAGCGACCCGCAACAAACCATTTTGGGGAATTGGTACGATGAAAACGAAATTTGCCGCTTCGGTGCTTTCCGCACTGCTTTACGCCCAGGGCCTGCTCGGCTTTGCCGGCCTTGCCACCGTGCTGCTCAGGGACCGCGCCCACGCTGGCGAGCTGACCATGGGCAGTGACATGCCGGTGGGTCCATCGCTTCTGCTGGTACGCTGAGCGCCAAGAGCGTCGGGGCCGGAGATGGAAAATCCGATGCCCGAAACCAGAGACTGCGTCAGTGCCCGGCAATCAGTCCGCGAATTGCCGCGGCGGATCGAACCGGTAGCCGGCGCCGCGTATGGTGGTGATGGTTTCGGTGTCGAGTTTGCGGCGCAGCCGCACGATGCGCGAATCGATCGAGCGATCGAAGGCATCGGCGTTTTCGGCCGGCGCCGCGGCGATGATGTCGTCGCGCGTCAAAACCTTGCGCGGACTGGCCAGGAACAGCCTGAGCAGCGCCACCTGACCGGGCGAAAGCTGTTCCTCCGTGCCGGAGCGATGCATGACCATCGCCGATCTCAGATCGACGGTCGCGTTCTCCAGCACGATCAGTTCCTGGGTGCCCCTGCCGCGGCGCGAAAGCAGGCCGCCGACACGGGCGGCCAGTTCACGGACATTGAGCGGGCTCTCGATGACGTCGGCCGCACCAAGCTCCAGCGCCAGCACCTTGTCGACAAGATCGGCCGGGCGGCAGATCAGGATGAAATCCGGTCCGCCCTCACCGCCTCCTCCTTGGCCGCCATAACGTCTGAGCAGGTCCCGCCCCTCCGCCTGGCTGAGGCTGTCGCCGACGACGACGACGTCGATGCCCTTTCCCGACAGCAGCGATTCGGCCTCCCAGGGCTGGCGTGCCTGATGCACGTCATGGCCGCGCCGTTCAAGAT
>NZ_RZRA01001236.1:0-1266 GCF_003998945.1 Mesorhizobium sp. M7A.F.Ca.CA.003.01.2.1
GGCGGTTGCTCTTTGCTTGCGGGCAGTGGAGTTCAATCGCGTGGAATTGCGCTCTACGGCGCCCCCCTCTGGCCTGCCGGCCATCTCCCCCTCTTGGGGGGAGATTGGCAGCTTCGGCGCCCCACTCAATCCTGCAACGTCGCAGATTGGCGAAAACCATTGTGAAGGCCAATCTCCCCCCTTGAGGGGGAGATGTCCGGCAGGACAGAGGGGGGCGCCGTAGGGCGCTAGCGCTACAAGCCTGCCACCCTCTACCTGCCATCAACCCGGTTTCGCCTTCTCGCATGATCTTCTCCCGAAGACCCACCTCGCTTTATTGCTTCGACACCAGCGCCAGCGCGCGAATCGGGCTGCCGGTGCCGTGCTCGATCTTGAGCGGCGCCGCGATCAGGATGGCGCCCTTCGGCGGCAGCTGGTCGAGGTTGCAAAGGCTGGCGAGACCGTAGCGGTTGGCCTTGTGCATCAGCGTGTGCGCCGGGAATGGCGGCTCCATGCCACCGGCCTTGCCGGCATCGGTGCCGATCGTCTCCGAGCCCCAGCCCTTGATGTCCTTACTGATCAGGAACTGGATGGCTTCGGCCGTCGGGCCGGGCGTGTGCGGACCGGTCTCGTTGGCGTTGAGGAACTCGGCTTCCGAGCCGTTGCGCTTGTACCAGTCGGTGCGCATCACCACCCATTCGCCGGCATTGATCGCACCGTGCTTGGCTTCCCAGGCCTTGATGTGGTCGACGGTGAGCAGGAAATCGGGGTCGGCGGCGGCTTCCTTCGAACAGTCGATGACATTGACCGGGCCGACGAAATTCTGCGCCGGAATGGTGTCGGTGGCGCCGTCCGGATAATCCTTGCCGCTGATCCAGTGCTGCGGCGCGTCGAAATGCGTGCCCGAATGTTCGCCGAGCTTCAGCCAGTTCCAGGCCCACCACGGACCGTTCTTGTCGTAACGGGAGATGTTGTGGATCTCGACCTTCGGCGTGTCGACGGCGAGTTCCGGCGGCAGCTTGATCAACGGCGTGTCCGGCCCGAGCGGCGCCGACAGGTCGACCACCTTGATGGCGCCTGAAAGAAGCTGGCCGGCGACTTCGCCGAGGAGTTTTTGCGTGTCCATGGTTTGAAGTTCCCTCTTTCGTGTGATGATCAAGGCTCGTCTCGGCCCTTAATATCCTACTAGACGAAAACATATGCATCTGCAATTATCTTTAAGCATAAAGGAAATGGGGACGGGGCGTGAGCGAGTTCGACGCCATCTTTGTCGGGGCGGGCCACAAC
>NZ_RZRA01001237.1:0-1265 GCF_003998945.1 Mesorhizobium sp. M7A.F.Ca.CA.003.01.2.1
CTCCAGTTTCGCAGCCAGCACACCGTCGACCACCTCTTCGAGATGGGCAAAACTCTTGGTCTTCTCGCCGGCCGGCAGTGTGATGATGGCGGTCTGGATGCCACCCGTTTCGAGGCCTGCCTTCAGCGCACCGAGATGCGCTGCCGCGACATTGGCGTCGGTGACGACCGCGGCGCGTGTGCCCGGCAGCCGGCGCGCAATCTCGGCACCCGCGCGGGCCAACAACCCCGAGCCGATCAGAATGTCGTAGGTCCGGTCGCCAAGGCCGACTTCGACGACAACGGGTGCCTCGATGCTCACTGTTCCACCTCGCCCGTCGCAGCCGCCTGATCAATGCCGAAATGCCGGCACAGCGCGTCCACCACCTCGGTCGCGATGACTTCCTTGCGGTCGTCGCGGGTCGGCACTGTGACGTCCGATGTCGCGTAGACCGGATAGCGCTCGCCCATCAGCCGCTCCAGCACGGCGCGCGGGTCGGCGCTTTTCAGGAGCGGCCGGTTCTGTTTCTTGGCGACGCGATCCATCAGAAGGTCGAGTTCGGCCTTCAGCCACACCGAGACGCCCTGCGCTGCAATCGCCTCGCGCGTCTGCGCATTCATGAAGGCGCCGCCGCCGGTCGACAGCACCTGCGGCCCGTTTTCCAGTACGCGCAGGATGACGCGCTGCTCCAGCGCCCTGAATTCGGTCTCGCCGTAGCGCTCGAACAGTTCCGGAACGGTCATGCGCGAGACGCTTTCGATCTCCTGGTCGCTGTCTATGAAGGGCAGCGCCAGCATCGTCGCCACCTTGCGGCCGATCGCCGTCTTGCCGGCGCCCATCAGTCCGACGAAGACGACGGAACGGCTGCCCAGCCTGCCGAGCAACGCGGCGTGGTTCTCGTCTGGAGGATTTGCTGGCAGCGCGTTCATCGGATGTTTCGAAGGCCCTCTTTGCCGGCGTATCGACATGAAAAGCCCGTTTGCGTCAAGCGTGGCAAGTGCCTTGAACCCGATATGGACTGGCAGGGTCTGCATCAGAAGTTGCTAACAGGCCCCAGCTTCTTCCTTGAATTGGCCGGATTGGCGTCCCATAAGGGGACAGGGTTTGGAAACGCAGAACAAGAAGACGGGCGAAAATTGATGCCGACACTGTTTCGCTTTGTCGTGGTAACGGCGATTCTGGCTGGCATTGCCTATGGTACGATGTTCGCACTGGTGATGTTCGTCGAGCCAAAGAAGGGGGAAATGAGCGTGCGCATCCCTCCGGAAAAGCTCAATCCCAAGAAA
>NZ_RZRA01001238.1:0-1262 GCF_003998945.1 Mesorhizobium sp. M7A.F.Ca.CA.003.01.2.1
GAGCACCCATTTCCAAGGAATCGATATGACAACCCCCATCATGAAATCCCCGCTTACCATTACCGACCTCGTCGACTGGGGCGTCATCCCGACCATGATCGAGGGCCAATCCCATACCTCGGGCAAGCTGCTGTACAAGGGGCCGGAAGGCCGCTCCGAATGCGGGCTTTGGGTCTGCACTCCGGGCAAATGGCACTGCCATGTCACCCGCGACGAGTTCTGCCATTTCCTCGAAGGGCGCTGCACCTATGTGCATGAATCCGGCGAGGTCATCGAGATCGAGCCGGATACGGCAGCGTTCTTCCCGCAGGACTGGAAGGGCGTCTGCACCGTCCATGAGACAATCAAGAAGGTCTACATGATCCGCTGAGCCTTCTCGATAATTCTGCCCTGCCGGACACCTGACGCGGCTTTCTGCGCTTCCGGTGCTCACGGACTAAATGTCCGCTGCGCTCCGGTTCTCGAAAGCCACGCCATCTGCCTCGGCAGGACGAATTCTCAAAAAGGCTCCGTAAATGGAGAAGGACAAAATGGATTTCTCTCCTGACCGGCCAACCTTCTTCGTCAATCCGGACTACCGGTCGATGGCCGGCGCGGCAAAACCGGTGATCGATCCGGCGACGCTGGAAACCGTCGGCGCTATCTCTGCTGCGACAGACGGCGAGATCGATACCGCACTCACGGCCGCGACGAAGGCGCAGGCCGCCTGGAAGAAGCTCGATGCCAAGAGCCGGGCCAAGCATCTGCATGCCGTCGCCAACGCCATCGAGGCGGCGGACTTCACGCGTTGCGCCGAGCTGATGGTGCGCGAGATGGGCAAACCCTACCCCGAAGCGATCGGCGAGATCGCCAATTGCGCGCCGATCTTCCGCTACTATGCCGAGATGGCGCGCGACGATGCCGGCAAGATCGCCGGCACGACGCAGGCCGGTTCGTTCCAGTATGCGCGCTACGAACCTTACGGCGTCTCCGTACACATCATGCCCTACAATTTCCCGATCCTGCTGATGTGCTGGACGGTCGCCGCATCGCTCGCCGCCGGCAATGCCTGCATCATCAAGCCGGCCGAGGCGACGACGCTCTCGACGCTGGACTACATGACCGTGTTCCGCTCGCTGCCAGAGGGGCTGGTCTCCTGCCTGCCCGGCGGAGCGGCCACAGCGCAGGCGCTGATCGCCTCCGACCGCACCCATGCCGTTGCCTTCACCGGCTCGGTCGCCGCAGGCAAGGCGGTGGCGGTAGCCTGCGCCGAACGCATGAAG
>NZ_RZRA01001239.1:0-1260 GCF_003998945.1 Mesorhizobium sp. M7A.F.Ca.CA.003.01.2.1
GCGAACTGCAGCGCAAACAGCGACACGCCGCCGGTGCCCTGGATCAGAATGGTCTGACCCGGCACCGGTTTGGTCGCCTCGGCCATGGCGAACCAGGCCGTCAGCGCCGCGATCGGCAATGTCGCGGCCTCGATGTCGCCGAGCGACAGCGGCGCCAGCACCGCGGCGTCCTCGCCGAAGATGACATGATCGGAAAGCATACCCGACAGCGACGACCCCAGCGTGTGCTTATGCAGCACCGGCGGTGCGTCGCCATCCGGCCAATCGGCGATCACCTGGCCAAGCACGCGCTGGCCGACCTGAAAGCGGCTGACGGCACTGCCGACGGACACCACTTCGCCCACCGCGTCGGATGTCGGCACGAAGGGAAAGGCAAGGTCGGGGATCAGCACGCCGTCCACGATCATCTTGTCCTTGTAGTTGAGCGATACGGCCTTGGTCCGGACCAGCAAATCGTGCGGCCCTGGCTCGGGCACCTTGCCTTCCACCTGGCTTAGCCTCGACAGGCCAAAACCGCTCATCTGCCAGGATCTGTTGATTGGGGTGCTCATGTCGTCTCGCGCTCCGTGCATTGATGCCAGGCGAGACATTTATGCCTTTCGATTATAGAAAATAGTGCTTCCGTGCGGTATAATTTGACACTGATTGCGGACTAAAAGTCGACAATAGGAAATCGCCATGGAAACGGCCGACCTGCAAGGCACCGTCGCGTTTGTGCAGGCGGTGGAGGCCGGCAGCTTCACTAGCGCCGGCGAGCGGCTGCATGTGACGAAGTCGGCGATCGGCAAATCGATCGCGCAGCTGGAGCAGAGGCTCGGCGTTCGCTTGTTGAACCGCACCACCCGCAGTCTCAGTCCGACCAGCGAAGGCATCAGCTACTATGAAGCCTGCGTCCGGGCCCTGGCCGAGATCGAAGCCGCACAGTCGCTGCTCGCCTCGCGTCGGCAGGTCCCGTCTGGCCGGCTTCGGGTCGACGTGCCGCTGGCCTTCGGCCGACGCTGCGTCGCTCCCGTGCTGTTCGAGATTTCGAGGAAATTTCCGGACCTGACGGTGGAAGTCTCCTTCAATGACCGCCGCGTCGACCTGATCGAGGAGGGTATCGACCTGGCGATCCGCATGGGCGAACTCGACGACAGCCTGTCGCTTGCGGCCAGGCGCCTCTATGCTCAGCGCTCGGCCATATGCGCGGCTCCCGACTATCTCGACAGGCATGGCCGGCCGCAATCGGTCGAGGATCTCGCCGATCACAGCGACATTGGA
>NZ_RZRA01000123.1:0-8314 GCF_003998945.1 Mesorhizobium sp. M7A.F.Ca.CA.003.01.2.1
GCATAGAGCGTATCGAAGCTGTCCTTCAAATAGGCAAAGAACTGGTCGCCCGAGTTGAAACCTTGCGGCGTGGCGAACCGCATGTCGTTGGCGTCGAGCGTATAGGGGATGATGAGCTGCGCGCCGCCCTCATGCTCGAACCAGTACGGCAGCTCGTCGTCATAGGTGTCCGACACATAGTCGAAGCCGCCTTCTTCCGCCACAATCCGCACCGTGTTGATCGATGTGCGACCCGTATACCAGCCGGTCGGGCGCGCGCCGGTCACTTCGTAGTGCAGCTTGATCGCCGCCTCGAGGTCGCGGCGCTCATCCTCGGCGCTGTGGTCGCGGTAGTCGATCCATCTTAAGCCGTGCGAAGCGATCTCCCAGCCGGCGTCCTGCATGGCCGCTACCTGATCCGGCGAACGGGCGAGCGCTGTGGCGACGCCGTAGCAGGTGATCGGCACTTGCGACTCGGTGAACAGCCGGAGCAGCCGCCAGAAGCCGGCGCGGGCGCCGTATTCGTAGATGGATTCCATGTTCCAGTGGCGTTGACCCACCCAGGGTGCCGCGCCGACGATTTCCGACAGGAAGGCTTCGGACGCCTTGTCGCCATGCAACACGCAGTTTTCGCCGCCTTCCTCGTAATTGACGACGAACTGCACGGCGACATGTGCACCGCCAGGCCATTTCGGGTCCGGCGGATTGGCTCCGTAGCCACGCATGTCTCTGCTGTAACGCATCGTCCCTCCCGCCGGGCACGGCCCGAAGTATGATCAGAATATCGAAAGGGTGCTTCTCGCATTCCCCCGAAAATTTTTGAAAGTGTTTTTGTCGCACTCCGCTCGACCGGGACTTATGCATCGCCTTTAATTGGCGCACAATTCACTGTTGATACTTGACCGTACCGGGCCAATTCGCTCGTACCGGAAATGGGAGGCGGCCAATGGCAGAAACGTCGAAAGCCGACGGCGGGCGTCTGACGACCCATGTCCTCGACACGGCGACCGGCAAGCCGGCGGCGGGACTGTCGATCGCGCTCTATCACCTCGAGGGCAAGGCGCGGACACATCTGAAGACCGTTCTCACCAATGCCGACGGCCGTTGCGACAAGCCGCTGCTCGCCGGCGCGGAATTCCGCACCGGCGAATACGAACTGGTCTTCGCCGCCGGCGACTATTTGCGCCAGCAGGGGTTGAGCCTGCCGAAACCGGCCTTTCTCGATGTGATACCGATCCGCTTCGGCATGGCCGAGCCTGTGCATTATCATGTGCCACTGCTGGTCTCGCCCTACGGTTACTCGACCTACAGGGGGAGCTGAGGCATGACCAAAATTAGCATCCGCAACGAAATCCGCTTCATTCTCAATGGCAGGGATGTGGCGCTTTCGTCGGTGGCACCCGACGCGACCTTGCTCGACTGGCTGCGGCTCGACCGTTCGCTGCGCGGCACCAAGGAAGGGTGTGCCGAGGGAGACTGCGGTGCCTGCACCGTGCTGGTCGGCAAGCTGTCGGAGGGCGGCTTGGTCTATGAAAGCGTCAATGCCTGCATCCGCTTCCTCGGCTCGCTCGACGGCACACACGTCGTAACGGTCGAGCATCTGCGTGGCGGGCCAGGCCAGTTGCATCCGGTGCAGCAGGCGATGGTCGATTTCCACGGCTCGCAATGCGGCTTCTGCACGCCCGGCTTCGTCATGTCGCTCTATGGCTTGTGGATGAAGTCGCCTGATCCCTCGAACGCGGATGTCGAAAAAGCTTTGCAAGGCAATCTCTGCCGCTGCACCGGCTATGAGGCGATCATGCGCGCCGCGCATGCCATCTCCAGCTACGGCAAGGCGGCAAAGGACCCGCTGGCCACGGAACGCAAGGCGATCACCGCGAGGCTCGAGGCCATGCGTGACGGCGCCCGGGTCGAGATCGGAACCGGCAAGGCGCGGCTGGTCGTGCCGGCCGATGTCGACGATTTCGCCGCCGTGCTGGACAAGGAACCCGGCGCTACCATCGTGGCCGGCTCGACCGATGTCGGCCTGTGGGTGACCAAGCACATGCGCGATATTTCACCGGCCATTTTCATCGGCGATCTCGACGGGCTTTGCACCATCTCGGAAGACAAGGGCGTCATTTCGATCGGCGCCGGCGTCACCTACACTGACGCCTTCGCGACATTGGCGAAGCGCATCCCGGCGTTGGGGCCATTGTTCGATCGCATCGGCGGCGAACAGGTGCGCAACATGGGCACCATCGGCGGCAACATCGCCAACGGCTCGCCGATCGGAGATACGCCACCGCCATTGATCGCGCTTGGCGCAAGTCTCACCTTTCGCAAGGGCAAGAAGCAGCGGACGATCCCGTTGGAAACCTTCTTCATCGCCTACGGCAAACAGGATCGGCAGCCGGGTGAATTCGTCGAGGCCGTGCATGTGTCGGTGCCGGCCAAGGAAACGAAGTTTGCCGTCTACAAGATCACCAAGCGTCGCGACGAGGACATTACCGCGGCCCTTGGCGCGTTTTTCCTGAATCTGGCCAAGGACGGCACGGTGGCGGAGGTGCGCATCGCCTATGGCGGCATGGCGGCGACGCCGAAGCGGGCGTCTTCCGTCGAAAAAGCGCTGTTCGGCAAGCCATGGACCGAACAGACGGTTGAAGCGGCGATGGCCGAATATGCCAGGGATTTCACCCCGCTGACCGACATGCGGGCCTCGGCCGAATATCGCGCCCTGGCAGCGAAAAACCTGCTGCTGCGCTTTTTTGCCGAGAGCAGCGGCACCAGAGAGCCGGTCCAGGTTTCAAGGCACGAGGCGGCATGATGAACAAGCACGCTGCCCCCAACCTCAAGGCTGAAAAGATCGCTGGCGGCGTCGCCACCGATCAGCGCCACGATTCCGCGCACAAACATGTCAGCGGTACCGCCGTCTACATCGACGACATGCCGGAACCATCAGGCACGCTGCATGGCTGCCTAGGGCTTTCCGGTGCCACGCATGCCACCATCACCAGCATGGATCTCTCGGCGGTGCGTACAGCGCCCGGCGTTGTCGACGTGCTGACGGCCAGTGACGTGCCGGGCGAAAACGACATTTCGCCGACCGGCCGCCACGACGAGCCGGTGCTTGCCGACGGCAAGGTGCAATTCTACGGCCAGCCTATCTTCTGCGTTATTGCGCAAACTCGCGAGCAGGCGCGCCGCGCCACAAGATTGGCAAAGGTCGAATACAAGGAATTGCCTTTCGTCACCGACATCGGCGCGCTCGATCCGAAGAAGGACAAGCTCGTCACGCCGCCTCTCACTCTGAAGCGCGGCGATGCCGCTACGGCGATCCGTCAGGCGCCGCGCCGGCTAAAGGGAAGAATGCGCATCGGCGGCCAGGAACACTTCTACCTCGAAGGCCATATCGCCATGGCCGTTCCTGGCGAGGATCAGGACGTCACCATCTATTCCTCGACCCAGCATCCAAGCGAAGTCCAGCACATGGTCAGCCATGCGCTCGGCGTGCCGAGCAATGCCGTCACGGTGGAAATCCGCCGCATGGGAGGCGGCTTCGGCGGCAAGGAAACGCAGGGAAATCAGTTTGCCGCATTGGCCGCGATCGCCGCGAAGAAGCACCACCGCGCCGTGAAGATCCGGCCCGACCGCGACGACGACATGATCGCCACCGGAAAGCGTCATGATTTCCTCGTCGATTACGAGGTCGGCTTCGATGACGAGGGCAACATCCTCGGCGTCGATTTCATGTTCGCGGCGCGCTGCGGTTTTTCGTCGGACCTTTCCGGCCCGGTAACCGATCGCGCGCTGTTCCATTGCGACAACACTTATTTCTGGCCGGCTGTGCATGCGCAGTCGGCGCCGCTCTACACCAACACCGTGTCGAACACCGCCTTTCGTGGTTTCGGCGGCCCGCAAGGCATGGTCGGCGCCGAGCGCGTCATCGACGAGGTGGCCTTTGCCGTCGGCAAGGATCCGCTCGAAATCCGCAAGAAGAATTTCTACGGCACCAGTAGCGAGGGGGGCCGCAACATCACGCCCTACCACCAGACGGTCGAGGATAACATCATCCAGCGCATCGTCGCCGAGCTTGAGCAAAGCGCGAGCTATGCGCGGCGGCGGCGTGAAATATCGGCCTTCAATGCCAACAGCCGTTTCATCAAGCGGGGCCTGGCTCTGACGCCGGTCAAGTTCGGCATCTCGTTCACCGCCACGCATTACAATCAGGCCGGCGCGCTGGTGCATGTCTACACCGACGGTTCGGTGCACCTGAACCATGGCGGAACCGAGATGGGGCAGGGCCTCTACGTCAAGGTGGCGCAGGTGGTGGCGGAAGAGTTCCAGATCGATCTCGACCAGGTGAAGATCACCGCGACAACGACTGGCAAGGTGCCGAACACTTCGGCTACGGCAGCGTCGTCCGGCTCCGACCTCAACGGCATGGCGGCGCAGAATGGCGCGCGCCAGATCAAGGATCGGCTGACCGATTTCGCCGCCGAAAAATATCAGGTGCCGCGTGATCAGGTGCTGTTCCTGCCCAACCGGGTGCGTATCGGCAACCAGGAAATCGCCTTCGCCGACCTCGTCAAGCAGGCCTATATGGCCCGCATCCAGCTGTCGGCGGCTGGTTTCTACAAGACGCCGAAAATCCACTGGAACCGCGACAAGGGCGAGGGCCGCCCCTTCTATTATTTCGCCTATGGCGCCTCGTGCTCGGAAGTCTCGGTCGACACGCTGACCGGCGAATACATGGTCGAGCGTACCGATATTCTCCATGACTGTGGCCGCTCGCTGAACCGGGCGATCGATATCGGCCAGATCGAAGGCGGCTTCATCCAGGGCATGGGCTGGCTGACGACGGAAGAACTGTGGTGGGACGCCAAGGGCCGGCTGCGCACGCATGCACCGTCGACCTACAAGATCCCGCTCGCCTCCGACCGGCCGAAGATCTTCAATGTCACCTTGGCCGACTGGCCGGAAGCCGGCGAGCCAACCATCCACCGCTCCAAGGCGGTCGGCGAGCCGCCGTTCCCGCTCGGCATGTCGGTGCTGCATGCGCTATCGGACGCGGTGGCCAGTGTCGCCGACAACAGGATCTGCCCGCGCCTCGATGCTCCGGCGACCCCGGAGCGGGTTCTGATGGCGATCGAGCGGCTGAAGAAAGAGGCCGGCGCCTGAATCCGGCCCCAGGGTCGGCAATGCGTGCAATCCGGGCCGAAAAAACCTATATTTCCCATTCGGGAACGTGAACCATGAACTCGAAAGTGCAAAGCCTGAAAGCCTTTCTCGCCAGCGCCGGTCGGGTTGCCGTGGTCGAAGTGGCCGGAACAAAAGGCTCGACGCCACGCGAGAAGGGCGCCTTCATGCTCGTCTCGCCGACGGCGATCTTTGGCACCATCGGCGGCGGTCAGCTCGAATATATGGCGATCGACAAGGCCAGGCAGATGTTGGGCAAAGAAGCCCGCATCGAGGTTGACGAAGTCTGCGCCACCCTAGACGTCCCGCTGGGTCCCGAGATCGGCCAATGCTGCGGCGGGCGCGTCGAAGTCTTGATCCGGCTCGTCGATGCTGCGCTTGCCGGCGACCTGGTTGCGGCCGCCGAAGCCGAAGAGGCGCACCTGCCGTACGTCTACATCTTCGGTGGCGGCCATGTCGGCCAGGCGCTGGCATCGGCGATCGCACTTCTTCCCGTGCACGGCGTCGTCATCGAGACGCGGGCCGAAGCACTGGAAGGCATGCCCGAAACCATCGAGACACGGCTGACAGCTATGCCGGAAGCGATGGTGCGGAATGCCCCCGCCGGCGCCGCCTTCGCCATCCTGACCCACGATCATGCGCTGGATTTCCTGATCGTCGCGGAAGCGCTGAAACGCGGTGACACCGCCTATGTCGGCATGATCGGCTCGAAGACGAAGAAAGCGACGTTCAGGACCTGGTTCCTGAAATCGGCGGACGGCAGCCAGGCCGAGTTTGCCCGCCTCGTCTCGCCAATTGGCGGCGACACCGTCAAGGACAAGCGCCCTCAGGTCATCGCGGCGCTGGCTGCGGCCGAGATCATGACGGCGTTGGTCAATCACAACGCAGCCTTAAATGCCGACCATCAAATTCCGCATGGCAAGGTGATGGCAAGCTAAGCTGCGCCGCAGCTAAACCGGCCGTTTCAAACCCAGATGGTCGCGCAGCGTGCGGCCCTGGTATTCCGTCCGGAACAGTCCGCGCCGCTGCAACTCCGGCACGACGAGCGTGGCAAAGGCATCGAGTTCCCCGGGGAAATATGAGGGCATGACGTTGAAACCGTCGGCCGCGCTGCCCTCGAACCGCGCCTGCAGTTCGTCGGCGACTTGGGCCGCTGTGCCGACGATGCGCCAATGGCCCCGCGCGCCGGCAAAATGCCGGGCGAGCTGGCGGATGGAGAGGCCGTCGCGGCGCGATTGCTCGATGACCAGCGCTTGCCTGCTCTTCATCCCCTCGCTCTCCGGCAGTTCCGGCAGTGGCCCATCGATCGGATAGCGCCACAGATCGGAGATGCTGAGATAGCTGGACAGCAGCGCCACGCCGACATCGTCGGGGATCAGCTCCTGCAATTCCTCGTATTTTTCACGGGCCTCCGCTTCGGTCTCCGCCACCACCGGTGCGACGCCCGGCATGATCTTGATGTCGTCCGGCTCGCGCCCATAGGCCGCCAGACGTCCTTTGAGATCGTCATAGAAGGCCTTGGCTTCCTCGAAGGTCTGCGCCGCCGTGAACACCACATCGGCGGTGCGGGCGGCAAGGTCGCGGCCGACATCCGAGGCGCCGGCCTGAACCATCACCGGCGCGCCCTGCGGCGAGCGCGGCAGGTCGAGCGGATCGCGAACCGAAAAGCTCTGGCCGTTATGGCCGGAAGCCTTGCCGTGCCACAGGCCGGTCACCACCTCGGCGAACTCGCGCGCCCGTTCGTAGCGGTCGGCATGGGGCTTGAGGCCCGTCGCGCCGAAATTGGCTGCTTCGATGGGGCTGGCCGAGGTGACCAGATTCCAGCCGGCCCGGCCGCCGCTCAGATGGTCGATCGACAGGAAGGTTCGTGCCAGCCCATAGGGCTCGTTGTAGCTTGTCGACGCTGTCGAGACGAGGCCGATGCGGCTGGTCTGGACGGCGAGCGCCGAGAGCAGGCTGATCGGCTCGAAACCGATCGAGCGCGACGTCTGGCTGGCAATGCCGATATTGGCTTCACGCAGGCCGGCGGCGTCCTCGCAGAACACCATGTCGAACTTCGCCGCCTCCGCCGTGCGCGCCAGCTGGATGTAATGATCGATGTCTATGCCGGCGGTGACGTGCGCCTTGGGGTGGCGCCAGGCGGCGATGTGATGACCTGTCGCCCACAGAAAGGCGCCGAGCTTCATCTGGCGGGCAGTCATTGGTCACCTCCGCCGGCAAGCCCGAGATGCGAGCGCAACGTTTTTCCGCGATAGTTCTCTCGAAACAAGCCACGCCGCCGCAGCGCCGGCAAGACCAGATCGACGAAATCGTCGAGCGCAGAAAGCTGTGCCGGCATCAGGATGTTGAACCCGTCGCAGCCTCTCGCCCGGAATTCCTTTTCCAGCCTCTCGGCGACGGCAGCCGGCTTACTATCGGCGATAAGCGCGACGTTCGTCAGCACTTTCACAGCATCCGGATCGCGTCCGCACGCCGTGACACGGCGCCTGATATCGTCATAGCGTTCGGTCGCGCCCTCCACCAGTCCGCCGTCCAGCAGGATGACATCGGCGGTGCGAGTGGCAATATCGAAGTCGGATTCCTGCAGGCCCGACAAGACGAGCACTGGCGTATCCTGCGGCGACCGGGCGACGTTCAGCGGTCCGCGCACGGAAAAGAATTCGCCCTTGTGCTCCAGCAGGTGCATCTTTTCGGGGTCGTGGAAGCGGCCGCCGCCCTGGTCGAACAGCAGGGCGTCCGCATCCCAGCCCTGCCACAGACCTTGCACGATGCCGATATATTCCTCACTGCGACGGCGGAAATCGTTAGGCGAAAATCCTTCGGGCCGGCTGAAATTGGCTGCTTCCCGTGGCGCTTGCGTCATGGTTGCGTTCCAGCCACTGCGGCCGTGGCTGATAACGTCGAGCGAAGCGAAACGGCGTGCCAGATTGTAGGGTTGGTGGGCAATTGTCGAGGCAGCGGCAACCAAGCCGATCCTGCTTGTGACAGTCGCCAGAGCGGCCAGCAAGGTCGTCGCTTCGAAGGGCATCCGTTTGTTCGCGGCTTCGCTTTCGGACGCTGGCGCGGCATCGGCAAGCAGCACCATGTCCAGCCCGGCTGCTTCAGCCTTTTGCACGAAACCAGCCAGGCGGCTGAATTCCAACCCAGTCTCGAGTGA
>NZ_RZRA01001240.1:0-1258 GCF_003998945.1 Mesorhizobium sp. M7A.F.Ca.CA.003.01.2.1
CAGCCGCCTTTGTACAGACGAAAACGAAGTCCGCACAACTGCGTGTTCTCCATAGCAGAAACAGACACGCGGCGTAAAATTTATCAGCCATCGGTCTCGTCGCCCGACCTGGTGGCGATTGCACGAATATGTGAGCAGACCGACGCCTGGAGAGGGCCCGACCCGGCCCCGTCGACTGCCGACGCGGATAGCCACCTCACGTCCAGGCGCCGACTTGTCTCGCCATGCGCAAAAGAGAACTGCTTCCAGATGGGAGGATCATGGTCTAAAAGCGTCTCCTCCCGCCGACTGAAAGGCTGACCATGGCACTGAGAGCCGACGACCTGATCGACCGCCGCCGTTTGCGGCGCAAGCTGACATTCTGGCGCGTCGTCGCCATAGGCATCATAGCCCTTGGGGTGATTGCGCTTTCAACCTGGTTCTATGGCGACGATTTCGGCGGCTCGACGGTCGACCATATTGCCAAGGTCAAGATCGAAGGCACGATCACCGAGGACGAGGAACTGATCAAGCGGCTGGAAACCATCCGTCTTTCATCGAAGGTGAAAGGCGTGATCCTGTCGATCGATTCGCCTGGCGGCACCACCGTTGGCGGTGAATCGATCTATGAAGAAGTGCGCAAGCTGGCCGCCGACAAGCCGGTGGTGGCGGAAGTCGGCACGCTCGCCGCATCGGCGGGCTATATGATCGCCAGTGCCGCAGATCACATCGTTGCCCGCAAGACCTCGATCGTCGGCTCGATCGGCGTGCTGATCCAGTATCCCGACGTCAGCGGCCTGATGGACAAACTCGGCGTCAAGCTGGAGGAGGTGAAATCCTCGCCGCTGAAAGCCGCGC
The DNA here is from genome assembly GCF_003998945.1 of Mesorhizobium sp. M7A.F.Ca.CA.003.01.2.1. NCBI lineage: Bacteria > Pseudomonadati > Pseudomonadota > Alphaproteobacteria > Hyphomicrobiales > Phyllobacteriaceae > Mesorhizobium > Mesorhizobium sp. M7A.F.Ca.CA.003.01.2.1. The sequence continues at coordinate 838 of NZ_RZRA01001240.1, forward strand.
CCTCTCCCTTCAAGCCGACCAATGACGACGAGCGCGCCATGGTTCGCAAGCTCATCCTCGACAGTTACAACTGGTTCGTCGACATCGTCGCCGAACGCCGCAAGATGAGCCGCGAACAAGCGCTGGTGCTTGCCGACGGCTCGATATTCACCGGTCGCCAGGGCGTTGCCAACGGGCTGATCGACGCCGTCGGTGGCGAGACCGTGGCGGTCGACTGGCTGGCGACCAAGGGCGTCGATGCCAAGCTCAAGGTCGTCGAGTGGAAGGATACCGAACGGCGCAGCGGCTTCCTGTTCTCGAAAGCGATGGCGCAAACGATCGGCAGTGCGCTCGGCCTGCCCGCCTACAGCAGCGACGTCATCCATGAACTCGGAGCCGACCGCTTGTTTCTTGACGGTCTCGTTTCCGTCTGGCACCCTTG
>NZ_RZRA01001241.1:0-1254 GCF_003998945.1 Mesorhizobium sp. M7A.F.Ca.CA.003.01.2.1
ACCTTCCACGGTGGCGACCTTCAGCTTGTCGGCATTGTTCTCATAGAAGGCGAGGCCGAACACGCCGACGCCGGTCTTGTTGGAGTCGATGCGGGCGAGCGTCTCGGTATAGTCGCCATCGATGTCGACGGCCTTGCCGTCCTTGCGGATGGCAATGCAGGTTTTGCCGATTTCCTTGTCGTCGGCAATGCCGGCGGCCTTGAGAGCAGCCTTGTCACAGCCGGCATCGAGGAGCTTGGTCTCGAACACTTCGCGCGTGCCGTGCTTTTCGCCCGGAATGTAGGCGGCGATGTCCCAGTCGGGCAGCTTCGGATTGACCTGGCTCCACTTGGTGTTCGGATTGTCGACGAGCTTGCCGTCGACGACCAGCTTGGCCGCGAGCGCCTTGTAGATGTCGGCGGGAACCAGCGCCCAGTCCGGGCCCTTGATGTCGGTGGCGAAGACGATGCCGTCATAGCCGATCCGGACTTCCTGGACTTCCTTCACGCCGGCGGCGGCGCAGGACTTGAGTTCGTCCGCCTTGATCGGACGCGACGAGTTGGCGATGTCGATCGTGTCTTCGCCGACGCCCTTGCAGAATTCCTTGATGCCGGCGCCGCTGCCGCCGGATTCGACGACCGGGGTCTTGAAGTTGGTGAACGTTTCGCCGAACTGCTCGGCAACGATCTTGGCATAAGGTAACACGGTCGATGATCCGGCGACCTGGATCTGGTCGCGCGCGGCGGCGAAGCCGGACGACGCGGCGAGCGCAAGCGCAGCGGCCGACGCCGTATAGAGGAATTTCTTCATGTGGCCTGCTCCTGTTCGGAAGATGGTCTCTCGGCGCTCGTCAGTCGGCGCCCGCTGAGGCCAATAGCCTTCGATTATAACAGTCGCATGACAGTTTGATGTCACCCCGGTAACGCGTCATCGCGATGAGCAAAACGCCGCCTGGCCGGCACTGAACACGCAGCCCGGCTTTGTCCCCGGAATCAGAGACTTGCTCCGCTTGGGGCCGAGATTGGCCAGCGATTTGGGGTTAGCCGGCCTTTACGAAAAAAAGCCGGACGGGAGCGCGTTGCTCTCAGCCAGACGGTGTCATGGCCGGGCCATCGCCGAAAACAGGTCCGTTGGGGTAGGTTGACGCTGTCTCATGCCGGCGGTCGCTGCTCCCGCCCGTAACTGGAAAGGGAGGAATCGAACGCCGCCATTGTCTCGGCTGGATACAACCTTTGATATGGTGCGATCGCACCATAGTCTTGGCCGCTGGCGTGG
>NZ_RZRA01001242.1:0-1164 GCF_003998945.1 Mesorhizobium sp. M7A.F.Ca.CA.003.01.2.1
GCTGTCGCTGGCCGCCGGCACCTCTGCGTTCGCCGCGCGAACCGACCTGGTCATCGGCATTCCGCTCGAACCCCCGCATCTCGATCCGACCGCCGGTGCCGCCGCAGCGATCGACGAGGTTCTCTATGCCAATGTGTTCGAAGGCCTGACGCGCATCGGGCCGAATGGCGAGGTGCTCCCGGATCTGGCCGAAAGCTGGACCATTTCCGATGACGGCAAGGTCTACACCTTCAAGCTGCACACCGGCGTGAAATTCCATGACGGCACCGACTTCGATGCCGCCGACGTGAAATTCTCGCTCGACCGGGCGCGAGCCGACAACTCCGTCAACGCGCAAAAGGGCCTGTTCGCCGCCATCGACAAGGTCGACGTCGTCGATCCGGCAACCGTCAAGGTCACGCTGAAGAACCCGCAGGGCTCGTTCCTCTACAATATGGGCTGGGGCGACGCGGTGATCGTGGCGCCGGAATCTGCCGACACCAACAAGGAGAAACCGATCGGCACCGGCCCGTTCAAGTTCCAGAGCTGGGCCAAGGGATCGTCGATCACGCTGGTCAAATCGGACAATTACTGGGGCACGCCGGCGTCGCTCGACAAGGCCGAGTTTCGCATCGTGCCGGATGCCGCGGCCTATGTGCCGGCGCTGCTCTCGGGCGACATCCAGGCTTTCCCGTTCTTCGATGCCGACAGCGTCGCCCAGGTCAAGGACGACCCGCGCTTCAAGGTGGTGATCGGCGCGACCGAGGGTGAGACCATCCTGTCGATCAACAACAAGAAGCCGCCTTTCGACAAGCTGCAGGTGAGGCAGGCGATCTCTTACGCGCTCGACCGCAAGGCCATCATCGACGGCGCCTCGGCCGGCCTCGGCCAGCCGATCGGCTCGCATATGTCGCCGGCCAACAAGGACTATGTCGACCTCACCGGCCGCTACCCGCATGATGTCGCCAAGGCCAAGGAATTGCTGAAAGAGGCAGGCCTCGAGAACGGCTTCAAGGCGACGCTGAAACTGCCGCCGCCCACCTATGCCCGTCTCGGTGGCGAAATCATCGCCTCGCAGCTTCGCGACGTTGGCATCGATCTGGAAATCATTCCGGTCGAATGGGCACAGTGGCTGGACCAGGTGTTCACCAAGAAGGATTACGACCTGACGATCGTCTCCCACAC
>NZ_RZRA01001243.1:0-1252 GCF_003998945.1 Mesorhizobium sp. M7A.F.Ca.CA.003.01.2.1
AGTTGGCTTCGACCGAGCCATCCACCTCCGGCGGTCATGTAGTCGGGCAGGAAAGCCGGCGCCGCGGAGATGACATTGCGGCCACCGCTGCGCCGCGCTATCTCAGACCACTCGCCTTCCCGGGCCACTCGCTTGCCGGAGCTTCCCATGCCTGAAATCGTGACCGCCGCCATGCTCGTCATCGGCGATGAGATTCTGTCCGGCCGCACCAAGGACAAGAACATCGGCCATCTCGCCGACATCATGACGGCGATCGGCATCGACCTGAAGGAAGTGCGCATCGTCCCGGACGAGGAAGACGAGATCATCGCGGCGGTGAACGCCGTGCGCGCGCGCTACACTTATGTGTTCACCACGGGCGGCATCGGGCCGACGCATGACGACATCACGGCCGATTCCATCTCCAAGGCCTTTGGCGTACCTTGCGAATACGATGCCCGGGCCTATGCGATGCTGGAAGCAAGCTATGCCGCGCGCGGCATCGAATATACCGAGGCCCGCAAGCGCATGGCACGGATGCCGCGCGGCGCCGATCTCATCGACAATCCGGTGTCGGTCGCGCCTGGCTTCCGCATCGGCAACGTCCACGTCATGGCTGGCGTGCCGTCGATTTTCCAGGCCATGCTCGACAATGTCGTGCCGACGCTGAAGGCCGGCACAAAGATGCTGTCGGCGACCGTGCCCTGCCCGTTCGGCGAAGGCCTCATCGGGGGGCCGCTGGGTGATATCCAGAAAGCGCATCCCGATACGATCATCGGCTCCTACCCGAAATATGGCGATGGCAAGTTCTGGACCGAACTGGTCGTGCGTGCCCGCAGCCAGGAGGCGCTGGACGCTGCCCGCGCCGATGTCGAGGCGATGGTCGCCGGCTTCGCCAGCAATCCCGGCTGATCTGGTCCAGACCGGAACAAAGCACGACGCTGCAACGTTTCCCCGGCACGAGTTCGCCAGCTCGTGAACTGAGGGATTGTCATGCGATTCAAAACCATCGTCGCCATTCTGCAGAACGAGCAGGACGCCGAGCGCGTGCTCGACTGCGCCATTCCGCTCGCCAACCGGTTCCAGAGCCATCTGGTCGGCATCCACGCCGAAACGCTTCCCGTGCCCTACACCTCTGCCACAGGCTTTCCCGACACCGAATTCCTGCAGGTTTCGGCAGATATGAACCGGGAACGGGCCGAGAAATTGAGGACGCTGTTTCTCAGGCATATCGAGGATTCCGGTCTTTCCTTCGAGTGGCGAAGCCTGGAGA
>NZ_RZRA01001244.1:0-1250 GCF_003998945.1 Mesorhizobium sp. M7A.F.Ca.CA.003.01.2.1
GTCCTATGGCGGCCCCTATCAGGCAGGAATCGCGGAAAGCGCCGGAGGCAGCTATGGCTATGCCCTGGCGCTGTTCGCAGGCGTGGTCGCCATCTGCATCATCGTCGTCATCCGTTTCAGTCCGGAACGACGTGGCCAGTTGATGACCGTACTCAATTAGGGTCGAAATCAGCCGAGCCTGAGCGCAACGACACCGGCGACGATGCTGAGCGCGGCGGCACCGCGCCAGCCGGTCATTTTTTCGCCGAGAGCGAAGACCGAGATCATCATGGCAAACAGGATCGAGGTTTCGCGCAGCGAGGCCACGGAGGCGATCGGCGCCTTGGTCATCGCCCACATGACGATCCAGTAGGCGGCGCCGCTGAGCACGCCCGTGAACAGCCCTGCCTTCCAGTCGCGCGCCAACACCGGCAGCGCCTTCGGCCCGCGGAAGATGAGGCACAGCACCAAGGCGCCAAAAGCATCGCAGATGAACAGCCAGGCTGCATAGCTCTGCGCGGTTGCCGCCAGCCGTGCGCCGCTGCCGTCGGACAGCGTGTAACTGGCAATGAAGATGGAAGTGCCCAGTGCGAAGCCAACCGCGCGCAGATTGAGTTTTTCCAGATGTGCGCCGCCACGAAACGACATCACCAGCGTGCCGGCCGACAACAGGAAGATGCCGAGCATGGCGAACGGGCCGGGAATCTCGGCAACGACGAACATGCCGCCAAAGGCCGAGAGCAGAGGTGCGGTGCCCCGCGCCAGCGGATAAGTCTGGGCGAAATCGCCGGCCTTGTAGGCGCCGATCAGGAAGGTGCGGTAGCCCATGTGGAAAATGACGGAGGCGATGATGTAGGGCCACACCTCCGCCTTCGGCACTTCGACGAAGGGCAGCACCACGAGTGCCGCCGCGCCCATGCCGAGCGTCATCAGCGTGATCGACAGGAAGCGGTCGAGATGGACCTTGACCAGCGCGTTCCAGATCGCGTGCATGGCGGCGGCGGCAAGCACTGCGAAAAAGACGAAAAGCGTCATGTGGCAATGCCGGGCGTTTCCAGGTCGATGTCGACCCGCAACGGAAAATGATCCGACGCAACCTCGTCGATATCGGCACAGATCGAACGCACCCGCCCGGCGAACATGCCGCCGACGAAGCAATGGTCGAGCCGGCGCTTTGCCAATCTGCCGTCGATGGTCTTCACATGGGTGTGGAAGTCCGGAACTGGCTCCCCGGCAACGGCGGCGGCATCGACGAAACCGCTGAGATAGGC
>NZ_RZRA01001245.1:0-1248 GCF_003998945.1 Mesorhizobium sp. M7A.F.Ca.CA.003.01.2.1
GTCTCGGACCGCACCCGCCTGGTCGCCTGCACGGTCACGGCGCACTCGATCGGCTCGATCGTCGATGTCGCTGCGGTGGCTGGGATCGCGCATGCGGCCGGCGCCGAAGTGTTCCTCGACTGCGTGCATTACGGGCCGCATGGACTGATCGACGTGCAGGCCTGGGATTGCGACTATCTCGTCTGCTCCGGCTACAAGAATTTCTCGCCGCATATGGGCTTCCTGTGGGGCCGTTTCGAAACGCTGAAGCGGCTGCCGACCTTTCGCGAGGACTTCATCCCCGACGAGCCGCCCTACAAGGTCGAGGCCGGCACCTTCATCTACGAGAACGTTTCCGGCATGGATGCGGCGGTGCAGTATCTGGAACTGATCGGCCGCAATCTGGCGCCGTCCAACAACCGCTCCCGACGCGAAAACATCGTTGCCGGCATGGGCGCCATCCGCGACTACGAGCTGGTGCTGGCGCGCGAGATGCTGGCCGTGCTGAAGGATTGCGGGGCAACCATCTACGGCGTTGCCGACGAGGCGCGCATCCATGAGCGCGTGCCGACCTTCTGCTTCAACATCGGCAAACTATCGCCGCAGCGGGTCGTCGAGGAAATGGCCGAGATGCAGATCGGCATCCGCGACGGCCACATGTACGCGCCACGGCTGATGAAGCGTCTCAACCTCTCGATGGACAGCGGCGCCATCCGCGCCTCGTTGGTCCACTACAACACGGTCGAGGAAGTCCGGCGCTTCGGCGAAGCTCTGCGTGCGATTGTCGCGAAGTTGTCCCGAGCTGCGGCCTTCGGGCCGGTCGAGTAGTAGGCTGCGGCTACATTGGGGGTCGTAATCCTGGGGTCTGCGCGACGCTTCGCCCTAGGCCCTGTACTGATAAATGAAAAAGGACTGCGATAGGTGGAAAACTGCCCTCCCAGCATGCAAGATGGCTGATGGCCAATTTATCGTTCCAGCACTTGAACACCGATTGGAATGCCGAGCCCAATGCTCCTGACATAGAGCTGGTAGTCGAAGGCAACAGCGTCCGCCTTTCCTTTCGTCTTAACCCGTGGGCCTACAGTGCCGAGCCTGGAGAAATTGCGACGCTACGATTCCTCGGCTGCAGTCGTTTTCGTTGGGACGCGACGAACGATCATGCATGGTTTGCAGGAAAAGGGCTTTACGGCGGTCAGGCTCCGAAATGGGGCGAGTTCTACGAGGTTATGGGCGACACTCGGGTCGTCGAGGATGACGATTGGGATGTCT
>NZ_RZRA01001246.1:0-1248 GCF_003998945.1 Mesorhizobium sp. M7A.F.Ca.CA.003.01.2.1
GCTCAGTGCCGGCCCTCATCGTCCGGTGCGAAGGCGAGTTCGACCGGCAACGGCGCCTGCGCCGTCATCGGTGCGAAACTGCCGGTTTCGCCGACCGGGACCGCACGCGTCGTGAACACACGCAAAAGCACGAACAGGCAGAAGGCTGCGGCGATGAGAACAGCCACATAGATGAAAGCCTGCGTTCCGAAGACGGCCGACAGCGCCGTCACGATGCCGGGCACGACGAAGCCCGACAGCGACCAGGCAAACAAAAGCGAACTGGACAGCGCCACCATGTCGTCCTTGCCGGCGCGGTCGGCGGCGTGCGCACTGGCCAGCGAATAGATCGATTCCGAAGCGCCGTCCCACACGATGTAGATCACAACCAACGCGGCCAGCGCGCCGCCATCGAACCCGAGTGCAAACAGGCCGGCGACCATGGCGAGCGCGGATGCGGCGATCAGCACATAGCGGCGGTCGGTTCGGTCGGAAATCCAACCAAGCGGGATCTGCAGGATCAGCGTGCCGAGAGGCATCGCCGAAAGCAGCAGCGCCACGTCGGCCTGGCTGTAGCCCTTGGCCGTGGCGTGGATCGGTGCGAAGCCAGCAATCGACATCGACAGGCCGCCGACGGCAAGCATGCCGGCGACGCCGACCGGTGAAACCCGCCAGGCACGGCGCAGCGCCACCGAGGCCGCCTGCGGCGCCGGCGGCTGGGCAAGTTTGGTCATCCCGACAGGGAGGATCGACAGCGCGGTGAAGACGATGCCGATCAGCGGCGCATCCGCTGTCCTGATATCGACCAGCGCTAGCGTCGCGTAGCCGACGCCGAGCCCGGCGACATAGGCAACGTAGAAGAAAGCCATCACCCGGCCGCGGATGGCGTTGGCAACGGCATCGTTCAGCCAGCTCTGCGCGACGATGAACAGGCCGCATATGGCAAAGCCGTAGAGCGCGCGGGCGGCTATCCACAGCAGCGGAAGGACCCCGGCGCCGACAGCGGCGTTGGCCAGCGCGATCAGCGCCGACAGCACCATGAAGGCGCGGGCATGGCCGACCCTTCGCACCAGCGGTCCGGTCAAGATGCAGCCGGCGAGCCCGCCGGCCGAAAGCCCGGTGATGATCAGCCCGGCCCAGGTCGGATCGAAACCCTCTGCGCCAAGCCGGACCGGGATATAAGCAAACATCAGCCCGTTGCCGACGGCAATCAGCGCCATCGACACGATGACGCTGGCAATCGCGATCAGCGGCGTGGGCTCGGCGCCC
>NZ_RZRA01001247.1:0-1248 GCF_003998945.1 Mesorhizobium sp. M7A.F.Ca.CA.003.01.2.1
GGAACGGCGCCGCCAGCCCGAACAGCACGATCTGCCCGGCAATGCGGGCGATGCTGTGCCGCAGCCGACCGCTCAACGAAAGCGTGAAGACGGTCAGCGCCGCCAGCGCGATCGAGACCGACAGGGTGCTGACATTTTCAGCCAGCGGCAGCAGCGGGACAAGCAAGGCGATGGGCTTGAGCCAGACCCGGCCGTCGTTGAAGGCGGCCGGGTGCACAGCGACGACCGCCGCGGCAATCAGCAGGGCGAACAGGAAAACCGTGATCCCGGCGGGCTGGCCATAGAACAGAAAATCCGCGAGCGCTGCCAGCAGGATGGCGACACCGAAACGGCTGCAATAGCTCGGCGCGGCGGAGAACAACGCTGTCATGACCTGGCTTTCCTGATGGCTTCCAGCCGAACCGTTGGCGGGCTTCTGCGGACAAAGGGAATGAGGGTTGCGACGGGACACGCGCGCGGCGGATCGGCCAGCCACCAGCCCTCGCTCCGCAGTCGGTGAGGCAGGGACCAACGGGGCTTTGCTCGCTTGTGCATGCCGCTTGTCTCGCAAGCGGGCGGGGAAAGGGCAGGGCGGATCCGAGGAGGTTTTCCGCAGGCCCGTGCAGTTTTCGTGCAGGGGTAAACGCTGCCGATCTCCCCCCTCGTGGGGGAGATTGGTAGCTTCATGCCCCGACTTGCCTCACCCGCCCACAAGCGGCATAGATCATCCATGGAAACCTATCGCCCGCGCCGCTCCGTGCTCTACATCCCGGCCTCCAGCGACAAGGCCTTGGCCAAGATCGCGCAGCTTGCCTGCGATGCCATCATCATCGACCTGGAAGACGCCGTCGCTCCGGCCGACAAGATCGCCGCCCGCGAAAAACTGGCCGGCATTTTCGCCGGCCATTCCGAGAGACGCTGCGAGATGATCGTGCGCATCAATGCGATATCAGGCGAATGGGGCGCCGACGACCTGCTGGCTGCCGCAAGCTGCGAACCCGACGGCATCCTTCTGCCCAAGGTCGACACGCCGCGCGACCTGCTCGCGGCCGGCGACGTGCTCGACGATAATTTCGCTCCCCACAGCGTGAAACTATGGGCGATGATCGAGACGCCCAAGGCGCTGCTCAACATCGGCGCCATCGCCGAACTTGGCCGCGATCCGGCCTCGCGGCTCAATTGTTTCGTTGCCGGAACGAATGATCTGGTCAAGGAGACCGGCATTCTGGCGACGCCTGACAGGCGCTACCTCGTGCCATGGCTCTGTCT
>NZ_RZRA01001248.1:0-1246 GCF_003998945.1 Mesorhizobium sp. M7A.F.Ca.CA.003.01.2.1
ACCTGGGCGAAGGCCAAAAGGATGCCGACCACCAGCACGCCGACGATCAGGCCATTGAGGCCGGGATTGCTGCCAAAGGCGGTTGAGATCTGTCGGGTGAGGATGGCGGCGATGAAGGCGACGATGACCAGGAAGATCACCATGGTCAGCAGAAAGACCTGCGGGCTCGATAATTTATGCGGGTCGTAGATCAGGACATCAGAACGTCTGCCCATGCCGAAGGATCTGAGAAAAGCCATCCGTGCCCCGTTTCCGATGCCGCCGCCGATCACGTAAACCGCGACTCTAAACGGAATTGTGACCAAATTGAATGGCGCTTGGCAATATTGCCGCGTCGATAGTGTCAGAGGCGATTGATGACCAGACAGTCGACCATGGCGGCCAGATGCAGGCTGGCGCCGGTGACGACGAAACCGTGCCACAGCGCATTGTGGAAGCGCAGCCCCTTCCAGGCGAAGAAGATGACGCCGCAGGAGTAGACGATGCCGCCGGCAACGATCAGCGCTATCGATGTCGTCGGTAGCGTCTGGACAAGCGGCTTGACCAGGATGATGCCGCTCCAGCCAATGGCGAGATAGAAGCCGATCGCCAGCCGGTCGAAACGGCCGGGAAAGAACACCTTGACGGCAATGCCCAGCGCTGCCGCGGTCCAGACCAGCACGATCATCCAGCGCGCCAGCGGCGAGCCTTCGAGCTGCGCCAGGAAAGGCGTATAGGTCGCGGCGATCAGCAGATAGATCGCGGCGTGGTCGAAACGCCGCAACACCCATTTTGCCGGCGACGAGACCGGCCACAGATTGTAGGTCATCGACACCGAGAGCACGGTGAGCAGCGAAACCACGTAGAAGGCGGCGGCGATGTATTCGCCGGGTCCGACACGAAACGCCGCCAGCGCCAGCAGCGCGGAACCGGCCGATATCGCCAGCACGATGCCGACCGCGTGGACGATACCGTCAGCGATCATCTCGGCACGCGAATAGTGCCAGCGTCCGATGAACGGGATATCGGGGTAGGGTTCGTTGTCTCTCACTAAGCCGGGTTCCTGCGCCGCGCCCTCCAATCTGGGCGCTCGCCGGGCAGTATTTCAAGCTTCCGTTGCGGTTTTGCGACTGCGGCGCATCAGCGCGGCGGTTTGTCGGCGCGGCTTGCCTGTCAACGAGAGGAGAGCGGCTTCTTCACGACCTTGAGCAAAGCGCGCTGGATGATCTCGTTGCCGGCGACGACCGAACCGTTGTCGAGCATGTCC
>NZ_RZRA01001249.1:0-1242 GCF_003998945.1 Mesorhizobium sp. M7A.F.Ca.CA.003.01.2.1
CTTCAATGTGGCTTTCCACCATGCGCGGATGCCAGCCCGGCAGCCCGTTGAAGTCGCGTATGCGCGCCCAGACCTTTTCGACCGGCGCGTCGATGACGCTGGAGATGGTGACTTTGGCCATTCAAAATGTTCCCTTGCAAAAGCGATCCGGTGCAAGGGTAGGGCGGCCATTTCAGCGACGCTTATCAATGCGTCTTGAGCGCCTATCAAGGAGTCTGAAAAAGGGCGGGGAGTCTGAAAAAGGGCGGCTGGTTCAGGCGATCGCCCGCGCGGCCTCGCGGTAGAGCGTCGGCGGCACGCCGACATGGTCGCGGAAAAAGCGCGAGAAATTGCCCTGCGTGGTGAAGCCGAGATTGCAGGCGACGGAGATCAGCGGTTCCTGCGACCATTGCAGCTGCCGCACCGCTTCCTCCATGCGCAGCGTGTTCCAGTAGACATTGGGCGTCAGATTGGTCTGTTCCTTGAACAAAGCGAAGAAATGCGGTCGCGACAGGCCGACGCTGCGCGCCACGTCGTCGAAGCAGATGCGCTCGCAGACATTGGCTCTCATCAACTGGATTGCCTTGCGGACACGAAAATCCTGCATGGTGTTGATGCGGACACGGGCCTCCTGCGGCGCCGAGGCGTCGGCGGCGTCGAGCACGCTATCGATGAAACGCTCGATCTCGTAGTTGGCGATATCGTCGACGCTCTCATTGTCGCTGAGGTGGTCGAGCAGATTGGCGGCGGCCTGATGCAGCCACGGTTCCAGCGTGATCGCGGCTTGTGAAAACAGCGGCGCCGACGAAGGCAGGTCGCGGCGGCGCCGCGCCCAGTCGGGATCGATGTAGAAGGCGAGAAACAGACCGGGCGTCCCGTTTTGCGACAGAACATGGCTGTGCGGCTGGAAGGAGTTGATGCCGGCGGCCGTTCCAGGCCCAAGCCGGACGGTCTCGCGGCCGATGGTCATTTCGCCGGCCGTACCTTCCAGCCAGATGATGAGATGGGCCTCGACATGGGCATGGGTGACGAAGTCGCTTGCGACATTCAGGATAGAAACATGTCCGAACCGGCCCCAGTAGAGCCTGATCGCTTCCGTCATGGGTATATCCTCCCGCAGGCGACTGGCCTCCCTTCGCCTGCAGTGGGGATTGTGCGGCCGAGTTCGGGGCCGCGTCAAGACGCGCGCGGGCGGCGAGGGCGAATGACGGCCAGTGAGGCCGGATTTTCAGACTGAGCGATACGCACTGGAACGAATGGCGG
>NZ_RZRA01000124.1:0-8305 GCF_003998945.1 Mesorhizobium sp. M7A.F.Ca.CA.003.01.2.1
GCCCTCGATGGCGTCGACCATGTGACCTGCGGTCTCGCGTACGGAAAAAATGTCGTTGACGCGCGCCTTCTCGGTGTCGTTGACGCCGAAATCCGGCAGCGCGCGGTAGGAATTCGCGTTCAGCTTCTCTTCATTGCCAAGCACGAGATCGACCTCGTCCATGGCGGCGAATTTTTCAGGCTCGGTCTGCGCGGCGCAGCCGGTGACGATGATGCGCGCCTGCGGGTTGTCGCGGCGCGCCTTGCGGATCGCCTGCTTGGCCTGGCGCACTGCTTCGCCTGTCACGGCGCAGGTGTTGAAGATCACGGCGCCACCTTCCAACGCGCCGAGGCCCGCACTTTCAGCCTCGCGCCGCATCACCTGCGATTCATAGGTGTTGAGCCGGCAGCCGAAGGTGACGACATCGATCCCCGGGGACACCGGGCTCTTGGGCAGAGCGGACATCAGGCCGCGCTTTCAGTGTCGCGGGCCCATGTCCCGATCGACGGGTCGAAGTTGCCGGAAAATTCCCATTCGGCGGCGCCGGTCAGGACCACGTGGTCATCGTCGCGCCATTCGACATGCAGCGTGCCGCCGCCTGGCGTCAACAGACTGACGCTGCGGCCGGTCCGGTTGGTGCGGGCCGCGGCCACCACGGCCGCGCAGGAGGCCGAGCCGCAGGCCTTGGTCAGGCCGGCGCCGCGTTCCCAGGTGCGGATGATCATGGTTTCGGGCGAAGTAACCTGAGCGATGGTTATGTTGGCGCGCTCGGGGAACATCGGGTGGTTCTCGAGCAGCGGACCGAAGCGGTCGAGCTCGTAGGACCAGACGTCGTTGTCGACCCAGAAGATCGCGTGCGGGTTGCCCATCGAAACGACCGAGGGTGAATGCAGCACGGGGGCGTCGATCGGGCCGATCTGCAGCTCGATCATGCGGGTGTCGCGGAATTCCTCGGCCAGCGGGATATCCTGCCAGCCGAAGCGCGGCGTGCCCATGTCGACCGAGATCGAACCGTCGGCGTGTTCGCGCGCATTGAGGATGCCCGCCACGGTCTCGAAGGTGAAGATCTTCTGGCCGGTCTCGGCGGCGAGCGCCTGGACGACGCAGCGCATGCCATTGCCGCAGGCCTGCGCACCGGTTCCATCGGAATTCAGGATGTCGATGAAAAAGGCGGTGCCAGACGTCCTGGCGTCATGGATCGCCATGATCTGGTCGAAGCTGGTCGCGGCATCGGCGTTCAGCGCAACCGCCGCCGCCGCCGTCACCCGATCGGCACGGCCACGCATATCGGCAACGATGATCTCGTTGCCGATGCCGTTCATCTTGGCGAAAGGGGCAGTGCTGGCCATTGCTCCGAAAAATTCCGTGTCCGTTTGGCGCTATATGGCGGAAACGGGCAGGAATTACCAGTGCGCAGCCGCTTGGTCTCGGCGAAAGCGCCGGACTTACGTGACGGCGAAAATGCCCAGCACCACCAGCAGGAAGATGATCAGAACGATGCCGATAAGGATACGCGCACCGGTGGCCGCGGCACCTGCCAGTGCCGGCATGCCGAGCAAGCTCGCCGCCGCGGCGACGATCAGGAGAATGATAATCCATTTGAGCATGACAATGCCTCGCAAACCGGCAGATATTTCAACCACATGAAAACGCGGTTGCAGCGCTGGGGTTCCGTCGAACCGATGCCTTGATCGTCAAGCGCCTCGGTCAATTTGCGCGCCGGCTCGTCGATCAGCTCGTCGGTGAGCTGGAAGGTGCCCCAGTGACAGCCGGCGGCATGGGCGGCGTTGCACAGCGTCATGCCTTGCACGGCTTCCCAGGATTCTGGTGCTGCGGCGCCATGAACCAGCGCGGCTCATAGGCGCCGATCGGCAGGATGGCGAAGCGGAAACCGCCATGTTTCTCGGCCATCCGCCGGTAGTTGATGCCATCGTGGAAGCCGGTATCGCCGGCGAAATAGAGCTTGCCGTCAGGCGTTTCGACGACAAAGCCGGCCCAGAGCGCCATGCGCCGGTCTCGGGCGCCACGCGCCGACCAGTGATGCACCGGCTCGACATGGACGGCGGCGCCATTGCCGATCTCGACGCTGTCGCCCCAGTCATGCGCCGACAGTCGCATGCCGGGCACGGCGGCTTCGATGATGGCGTCGTTGCCGAGCGGAGTGAGCACCAGCGGGTCGTGGCCGGCCTTCAGCCGCTTCAACGTGGCGAGGTCGAGATGGTCATAGTGGTTGTGGCTGACCAGCACGAGGTCGATCGGCGGCAGGTCGGCAAGGCGATGCCTGGCGCATTGATGCGTTTTGGTCCGGCGAAGGAAAGCGGCGAGGCGCGCAACGACCATACCGGATCGGTAAGGATGTTCAGACCGGCCGTCTGGACCAGCAAGGTGGAATGACCAACCATGGTCACTTCCAGCGCGGCGCCCTCGACCCTTGTCGCCGGCTTTGCCTGCGGAAAGGGGCTTGCATCGCTCGCCGGCCATTTCGAGCGCTGGCCATTCAACTGCCATTTCAGCAGGTCGGCGAAACGGCCGGGTGGCTGGCCGTCGGGATTGAAGAACAATGCGCCGTCGAAATGGTCGCTGGGCGGGCCGCTATAATAGCGATTGGCGGCTGTCTTTCTCGCGGCCAATTTTGCGGCTCCGGCAGGTGTTTCGTTTTCCAGACATAGGCGCTAAGGCGGCTCGCGCAAGCGTCCAACCGTCGATGTCGGCGCTGCACTGCTTTGACCGGATCCCCAGGCGACGCGCGACAAGCGGTCAGCCGCCGCGATTGCGATAAATTTGCAACAATTCTTGCTGCAAACTGTATTTTAACCATATCGGGTTGAAATTTCGCCACCTTCTCCATCTTGGTGGGGGTGAGATTGTGCGGACGGCTTCCCCCCAGCCGGATCCGACGGAGGTTGGAATGACTTTTTCGAAAACCGGTCTGGTGGCCGTATCGCTGGCGGCGCTCGTTGCGAGCGGCTGTTCGACCTCGCGTTTCTCCTCGATGGATGACCAGCAGCCGGCACCGCTGGAGGCCGCGCCCGCCGGCAAGGTGACGGCGAACCAACTGCCGCCGCCGGCATCGCCCGGCACCACCGACCCGTCTCAATTCCCGACCGCTCCTGCGAACACGCAGGTCGCCGCGCTGCCTTCGGATGGTTCGGCGCCGGCCGGCGCTTCGGACGTGACTGCCGCCAGCGTCGCCGGTGTCTGGAACGCCAGCGTTGCGGGCCAGAGCTGCAAGGTGGCGACACCGCAGACCAAATTCGGCGCCGGCTTCCGCGCTGGGCCGCTGCATTGCCCGGCGCCGATGGACGGCGTCAAGTCGTGGAACGTCGCCGGCAAGCAGCTGACGCTCTATGACGAGAGTGGCGGTGCGCTGGCGCGGCTCTATTCCTCGGGCGGCTCGAAATTCGACGGCCAGACTTCCAACGGCCAGCCGATTTCGCTTACAAGGTAGGCTAATGCATGTCGCCCAAAAGTGACCGCGGTTTTGGGAAAACAAAGATCTAAAGCGGGTCGTCTGAATCCGTTCAGACACGACCGCTTTAGTCCTCCGAATGCGTGTCGCGCAGAAGTGACCCCGATTTCGGGACAGCGACATGCATAAACAAATGACGTGACCGATGCATCTGCGTGACGGCCTCCAGACCCATGCGACCGTCAGGCAGCGCTACGAGCATCTGGTGGAAACCGGTACGATCGACCGCGATCCGGCGCAGGAACGGATCGTTGCGGCGCTCGACCTGCTGACCGATGAGATTTCGGCCAAGCGGCTGGCGCATAAGTCGAGCGCGCTGGGCTGGCTGTTCGCCCGCAAGCGCGAGACGCATGAGGCCGTCAAAGGCCTTTACATCCATGGCGGCGTCGGTCGCGGCAAGACCATGCTGATGGATATGTTCTTCGAGTTGCTGCCGGTGCGGCGCAAGCGCCGCGTCCACTTCAACGACTTCATGGCGGACGTGCAGGACCGTATCCAGAAGCACCGGCAGGCGCGCAAGAACGGCGACGTCAAGCAGGACGACCCGATCCCGCCGGTGGCCAAGGCCCTTGCCGAGCAAGCCTGGGTGCTGTGCTTCGACGAGTTCTCGGTCACCGACATCGCCGACGCGATGATCCTGTCCAGGTTGTTTTCGGCGCTGTTTGCCAGCGGTGTGGTGCTGGTCGCCACCTCGAATGTGGCGCCGGAAAACCTCTACAGCGACGGGCTGAACCGTCAGCTTTTCCTGCCCTTCATCGGCATACTGGAGCGGCACACACAGGTGCTGGCGCTCGATGCCGACAAGGACTACCGGCTGGAAAAGCTCGCCCGGACACCGGTCTATGTCACGCCGGCCGATGCGGCGGCGGACCAGCTACTCGACGAGGCCTGGCAAGCCATGACGCGCAACGCGCCGACCGCCGAGACATCGATTGCCCTCAAAGGGCGGCAGGTGATCGTGCCGCGTGCGGCAGGCGATGCGGCGCGGTTCTCCTTCGCCGATCTCTGCGAAAAGCCGCTTGGCGCGCGCGATTTCCTGGCGATCGCCGGACGCTTCTCAACCATTTTCATCGACCACGTCCCGGTGCTCGGCGAAGGCAAGCGCAACGAGGCCAAACGCTTCATCCTTCTGATCGACACGCTCTACGACCATCATGTGCGGCTGGTGGTGAGCGCCGAAGCGCCGCCGCAAGCGCTTTATGCCGCCAAGCGCGGCGTGGAGGTCTTCGAGTTCGAGCGCACCGCATCGCGGCTGATCGAGATGCAAAGCCGCGACTGGCTGGAGGATTGGGCGGAGCGGCAGAAAGGGAAGCCGGCGCCAGAGGCACAGCAGGCGCAGGCCTGAATTTCCAGGGAATGCATCGGTAGCGATCCTTTGCCCCTCTCTGTCATGCCAACGTCTACAACTCGAACCTCCTCGGCCACCCGCATCACAAGGGCGTCATTACCCGCATTCAGCCTTACGATTTCCATCTTCGTCGGTTATTTCCTCCCAAGTCGGCTTACAAACTTTGACGTTTACGTAAATCCCAAATGATCTAACCGATTGAAAACACTGACGCCAAAATAATCGTTTGAATTTTTTCCGTGCCGGGGCTATTGGGTGCGGCGAAAATTCGCGGTTCCCCGCAGCATTCCGGCCTCTTCTTCGACGCCGCCATCAAGTCACAGAGATTTGAGACGTCGTCACCGACAAAGGGAAAACATCCTCACATGGCACGCAACAAGATAGCGCTTATCGGCTCTGGCATGATCGGCGGCACGCTCGCTCACATGATCGGCCTCAAGGACCTCGGCGACGTGGTGCTGTTCGATATTGCCGAAGGTATCCCGCAGGGCAAGGGGCTCGATATCGCGCAGTCGTCGCCTGTCGATGGCTTCGACTCCAGGCTCACCGGCATCAACGACTATGCCGGCATCGAAGGCGCCGACGTCTGTATCGTCACCGCCGGCGTGCCGCGCAAGCCCGGCATGAGCCGCGACGACCTTCTGGGCATCAACCTTAAGGTCATGGAGCAGGTCGGCGCCGGGCTGAAGAAGTATGCGCCGAAGGCTTTCGTCATCTGCATCACAAACCCGCTCGACGCCATGGTGTGGGCGCTGCAGAAGTTCTCAGGCCTGCCCAACAGCCACGTCGTCGGCATGGCCGGCGTGCTCGACAGCGCGCGCTTCCGCTATTTCCTGGCCGAGGAATTCAAGGTCTCGGTCGAGGACGTCACCGCCTTCGTGCTCGGCGGCCACGGCGATTCCATGGTGCCGATGATCCGCTACTCGACGGTATCGGGCATTCCGCTGCCCGACCTCATCAAGATGGGCTGGACCTCGAAGGAGAAGCTCGACCAGATCGTGCAGCGCACCCGCGACGGCGGCGCCGAGATCGTCGGCCTGCTCAAGACCGGCTCGGCCTATTACGCGCCGGCCGCTTCGGCGATCTCGATGGCCGAAGCCTATCTCAAGGACAAGAAGCGCGTGCTGCCCTGTGCGGCGTATCTCTCCGGCCAGTATGGCGTCAAGAATACCTATGTCGGCGTTCCCGTGGTGATCGGCGCCGGCGGCGTCGAGCGCATCATCGAGATCGAGCTCAACAAGAGCGAGCAGAAGATGTTCGACTCCTCCGTGGCGACGGTGCAGGGCCTGACCGAGGCCTGCGTCAAGATCGCGCCGCAACTCGCCTCCAAATGAATCTCCAGTAAGTGAACCCCCAGTCGATCCGGAGACCATACAGATGAACATCCATGAGTATCAGGGCAAGGCACTGCTGAAGTCGTTCGGCGCGCCGGTGGCCGAAGGCGTGCCGGTGTTCAAGGCGAGCGAAGCGGAAGCCGCCGCCAAGGCGCTGCCGGGCCCGCTCTATGTGGTGAAGAGCCAGATCCATGCCGGCGGCCGCGGCAAGGGCAAATTCACCGAGCTCGGCCCGGACGCCAAGGGCGGCGTGCGGCTGGCGAAATCGGTGGCCGATGTCGTCGCCAACGCCAACGAGATGCTGGGCAACACTCTGGTGACCAAGCAGACCGGCCCGGCCGGCAAGCAGGTCAACCGCCTCTATATCGAAGACGGCGCCGACATCGAACGCGAGCTCTATCTGTCGATCCTGGTCGACCGTTCGGTCGGCCGCATTGCCTTCGTCGTCTCGACCGAGGGCGGCATGGACATCGAGGCGGTCGCGCATGACACGCCGGAAAAGATCATCACCGTCGCCATCGACCCGGAAAAAGGTGTCACTTCAGCCGACCTGAAGGCGCTCAACGGCGCGCTCAAGCTCGACGGCGATGCGGCCAAGGACGGCGATACGCTGTTCCCGATCCTCTACAAGGCCTTCGTCGAGAAGGACATGAGCCTGCTCGAGGTCAATCCGCTGATCGTCATGAAGAACGGCCGGCTGCGCGTGCTCGACGCAAAAGTGTCGTTCGACAACAACGCGCTGTTCCGTCACCCCGACGTGCTCGAACTGCGCGACACCACCGAAGAGGACGAGAAGGAAATCGAGGCGTCGAAATACGACCTCGCCTATGTCGCGCTCGACGGCAATATCGGCTGCATGGTCAACGGCGCCGGCCTTGCCATGGCGACGATGGACATCATCAAGCTCTATGGCGCCGAACCCGCCAACTTCCTCGATGTCGGCGGCGGTGCGTCCAAGGAAAAAGTGACGGCGGCGTTCAAGATCATCACCAGGGATCCGGCGGTCAAGGGCATCCTGATCAACATCTTCGGCGGCATCATGAAGTGCGACATCATTGCCGAGGGCGTCATTGCCGCGGTCAAGGAAGTCGGCCTGGAAGTGCCGCTGGTGGTGCGCCTGGAAGGCACCAATGCCGAGCTGGGCAAGAAGATCATCAACGACAGCGGCCTGAACGTGGTGTCGGCCGACGATCTCGACGATGCAGCCAAGAAGATCGTGGCGGCGGTGAAGGGCTGATCTGGTGCCTCCGCATAAGATAAACCTGGTCGAGGCTGCGGATCAAAAGATCAAGAAGGTCTTCGATCCGCATATCGCCGGCGACGTCAACGACAGCCAGGCGAAGGTCGCCAAGTTCGGCGAGGTCTTCGATTGGCACGCGCATGACAATGAGGACGAAGCCTTCCTCGTGCTGCGTGGGCGTATTGCCATCGATTTCCGCGACGGCCCGGTCGAACTCGGCGAGGGCGATTTCATCGTCGTGCCGCGCGGCGTCGAACACCGGCCGCGCTCGCTCACCGTTGAGCCCGTGGTGCTGATGTTCGAGCCGGCAACGACGCTCAACACCGGCAACGCCAAGAGCGACCTCACCGTCGCCGACTTGAAGCGGCTCTGACCATGTTTTCCTCGATCAACGGTTTTTAGAAAAGGGCTCCCATGTCCATCCTCGTCGACAAGAACACCAAGGTGCTGGTGCAGGGCCTGACCGGCAAGACCGGCACGTTCCACACCGAACAGGCGCTGGCCTATCACGGCACGAAAATGGTCGGCGGCATCCATCCCAAGAAGGGTGGCGAGACGTGGACCGGCGCGAAGGGCGAAAGCCTGCCGATCTTCGCCACCGTCGCCGAGGGCAAGGAAAAGACCGGTGCCAATGCGTCCGTCGTCTATGTGCCGCCGGCAGGCGCCGCCGAAGCCATCCTCGAAGCGATCGAGGCCGAGATCCCGCTGATCATCTGCATCACCGAAGGCATACCGGTGATGGACATGATCAGGGTCAAGGCCAGGCTCGACCGTTCGACCTCGCGGCTGATCGGCCCGAACTGCCCGGGCGTGCTGACGCCCAACGAATGCAAGATCGGCATCATGCCCGGAAACATCTTCCGCAAGGGCTCGGTCGGCGTTGTTTCGCGGTCGGGAACGCTTACTTATGAGGCAGTGTTCCAGACCACCAATGT
>NZ_RZRA01001250.1:0-1239 GCF_003998945.1 Mesorhizobium sp. M7A.F.Ca.CA.003.01.2.1
GCCCTTCCTTCACCGGGTCCCACCAGGAGTTGGCGAAGACCGCGACCGTTTCGATCGTAGGATCGACCGAACGGGCCCCGAGTGCAAAACTGTTGATATCCCAGTTCACCACGCCGACCGGAAAGCCGGCGAGGATGCCGATCTTCTTCGTCTTCGTCGCCTGTCCTGCCGCGATGCCTGCAAGGTACCAACCCTGGTAAGTGCGGGCATAGAAGCTTTCCATGTTGGCCCCATTCTCCGTGCCCGAAGCACTGAGAAACGCCACATTCGGATAGGCTTTGGCCGCTTCGGCCATTGGGGCGCTGTAGCCATAGGTGGTGCCGATTATGATGTTGAAGCCGCGCTTGACGTAGAGATCGATCGCCGCGCGCAGCTTAGTGGCCTCTTCCGGTATGTTCTCCGTCACCGAGACGGGCACCTGTAGCTGTTCCTCCAAGGCCTTGCGGCCGGCCTCGAGGGCTTCGTTCCATCCGCCGTCTTGCGCTGAACTTGCGTAGATGAACGCGACCTTGGGCGCCCCTTCCAGAGTAAAGGCATAAGCGCCGGACGTAGCACAGAATACGAAAACCGTGGCCGCCGCCGCGAACAGGCGAACTGAGTCGGACGGCTTCGTGTTGCGCTCTTTCATTTCGTGGTTCCCCTTGTTTTTCTTTGATTTTCTCAGCCGGAAGCACGCCGCGCCCATGCAGCTTCCCTGCACGGTGACGATTGCCGCCGGAGCGTCTTTTTTGATTTGGCAAAAGCGAATTGGCTCTTGTGCAGTGCATAACAGCCGATTACGTTCGTTCATGCAACAAAAATAATCATGCTCATTTTTTGGGCACTTTGTGCAGAAATGTGAACGATCAAATGAACACCGATGCTCTGGCATCATTTGTAAAAATCGCGGAACTGCGGTCATTGTCGGCCGCGGCGAAGTTGTACGGCCTGCCCAAATCCACGCTCAGTCTCCGGCTCAAGCAGCTTGAAGACGATCTGAAGGTCGCTCTGTTCGAGCGCTCCGGCCGTGTCCTGTTGCTCACGGAAGCAGGGCAAACCCTGCTCGGGCACGCGCGGCAGATCCTGCAAAGCTGCGATACGGCGCGGGCCGCCGTGACGGAACTGAGCGACGACGTGACCGGAACCTTGCGGATCGGCGCCACGGGGGAGTTCGGCACGGCCTACTACACGCAGATGCTCATGGCGTTCAGAAAGCTCTACCCCAAGGTGGAAATCGAACTCACCTTCTTTTCGCCGCAC
>NZ_RZRA01001251.1:0-1238 GCF_003998945.1 Mesorhizobium sp. M7A.F.Ca.CA.003.01.2.1
CTGTTCGGGCGTGGCGCACTCGGCAAGGCGCAGGTCGAGATGTGGCAGAGGCGGATGGAATTCAATTTGCTCAGCTGCGTCACGCAGGCCTTCCGGCACATCCATCCGGCCATGAAGGAATGGGAAATCCCGCAGGTCCCTGAATGGGGTGAGGCCAACAAGCCGAAGGCCGTGGCGTTCCTCAGGCTGCTGGACGGCGAACTGGGCAGCCGGGAGTTCATCGCCGGTGACAGCTATTCGATCGCCGACATCACCGGCCTGATCGCTGTCGACTTCATGAAGCCGGCACGCATCAAGGTACCGGATGAGTGCGCGAATGTGTTGCGCTGGCATCAAGCCGTTTCCAGCCGGCCGAGCGCATCAGCCTGAGAATGACTGCCGAACTCGAAAACCTCGTCGCCAGGGTCCGCGCCTGCCGCATCTGCGTGGAAAATCCGGCCGGCAAGCCGTTGCCGCATGAGCCGCGACCAGTGCTGCGCCCATCATCCACCGCCCGGATCCTGATCGCCAGCCAGGCGCCCGGCACCAAGGTGCATCTGTCGGGCATGCCGTTCACCGACGCTTCCGGCGACCGCCTGCGCAGCTGGCTTGGCGTGACGAGCGACGAATTCTACGACATCGAAAAATTCGCAATCGTCCCGATGGGCTTCTGCTTTCCCGGCCAGGATGCCAAGGGGGGAGATCTGCCGCCGAGGCGCGAATGCGCGGCGGCCTGGCGCGCACCTTTGATGGCCTCTATGCCACGGATCGATCTGGTGCTGACGATCGGTATCTACGCGCAGTCCTGGCACATGGGTGCGGCGCGCCGGCCCTCACTGACGGAAACGGTCATGGACTGGCGCTCCATCTGGGAGAATTCCATCGGTCCGAAAGTGCTGCCGCTGCCGCATCCCTCGTGGCGCAACACGGGCTGGCTGAAGAAGAATCCGTGGTTTGAAATGGATTTGCTGCCTTTTCTGCGTTCGGAAATCCGCTATCGCCTCGGCTGACCTTTCAGCAAGAAATCACTCGCTTTTTGCCCGATCAGCAGAATTTCTTTCTTGTGAAAGGCCTGGATAAGGCAGAGTATAGGCATTCTATTCCCTTGGGAGCACGATATGGATCGCCTCGATAGAAAAATTCTCCGCCTCTTGCAGGAGGACGCGACACTCGCGGTCGCCGATGTCGCCAAGAAAGTCGGGCTGTCGACGACGCCTTGCTGGAGACGCATCCAGAAGCTCGAGGAAGAGGGCGTCATC
>NZ_RZRA01001252.1:0-1236 GCF_003998945.1 Mesorhizobium sp. M7A.F.Ca.CA.003.01.2.1
ATCGTCGACGTCGAAACTGGCGTGGTTGTAGCCGGTCAGCAGGCCGACCCGCCAGGCTTCGCCGATCACGGTGTCGGCGCCGGCGAGGAAGCCGCCGGTGGAGCGGTCGAGGCCGGCGGCATTGCCGTCGCCGCTCGCCGTGCCCCAGGAGCCGAAAGCCTGCCCCCACACGACGAAACGGCTGGTGTCAGCCTCGACCAGCTCCGGGCCGCCCTCGCCATAAGCCATCACTGGCATGGCGGGAGCGGCGACGTCGCCCATGGCCGCCCGGACGCGGGCGGTTGCGGCATCGGCGACGAAGCGGCTGTCCTCGATCAGCATCCCCTTGGCTGAGGCATGAACCTCGCCCGACGCGGCATCCAGCGCCAGGCGCGCTGCGTCCTTGTCGGTCATGAGCAGCATGGCCC
The DNA here is from genome assembly GCF_003998945.1 of Mesorhizobium sp. M7A.F.Ca.CA.003.01.2.1. Taxonomy (NCBI): domain Bacteria; kingdom Pseudomonadati; phylum Pseudomonadota; class Alphaproteobacteria; order Hyphomicrobiales; family Phyllobacteriaceae; genus Mesorhizobium; species Mesorhizobium sp. M7A.F.Ca.CA.003.01.2.1. The sequence continues at coordinate 408 of NZ_RZRA01001252.1, forward strand.
ATGCAAGCGCATTGCCTTCGCCCAGCCGATCGAGGGCTCCGGCGGTCGCGAACTGGTTGCGGGTGGTGGCGACGTTGGCGACCGCGACGTCGTTGCGCGCCAAGGCGAGGGTGATGTCGTTGCCGTCGCCGCCCTTGTAGTTGATGAGATGGTCGAGGAAGAGAAGGTCGTTGAGGTTGCCGACGGAGGCGAAGGTGCCGGCGACATCGGCAGCGCCATTGTTCTGGATGATCGTGTACGGCCCGTTGCGCAGGTTCCAGCTCTCGGCTGTCGCCGGCGTCAGGACCAGGTTGAGCGTGGCGCCTGATATGTCGACCGTGCCGCCGACGATCAGCCTGTCGGCGCCGGATGGGGTCGCCTCGACCTCCAGGACGCCATGATTGACATAGTTGCCGCCGACCGCCTGGACGCCGATGGAATTGCCGACGCCGTGCGTGCCGAGGATGGTGACATTGCCGCCCATGGTGCCGATGCCGCCAAGGCGCGCGCCGGAATCCACCGTGACATCGCCGGCGAGGCTCGCTGTGCCATGGCTGGCGTCGCCCACCACCAGCGTTCCCATGTCGACGGTGGTCAGGCCCGCATAGCTGTTCTGTCCGTTGAGCGTCAGCTTGCCCGCGCCGGTCTTGGTCAGAGAGCCGTTTCCGGAAATGGTGCCGCCGATGACGTCGTCATGACCGAGCGCGCCGAGCGAAAGCTGCGGCGCCAGCTGTGAATCGTCGATTAGTATGGCCCCGTCGCCAGACAGCGAACCGACATCGAGCACGGAGTCCTGGTTGCGGAAGCGAACCAGCACGCTGCCGCCGGCGCCGTTGAGGATGGTTGCATC
>NZ_RZRA01001253.1:0-1235 GCF_003998945.1 Mesorhizobium sp. M7A.F.Ca.CA.003.01.2.1
GGCCCGGCTCGCCGAGACGTTGCTGCAGCCAGTCTGCGTCGACGGTGAAGGGGCTGTCCTCGGCCATTTTGTGCTCCTGCTCGCCTTTTGGCGATCACTGTCTGTTCAGTTTGCCGGCATCGGCCCAAAGCGGATGCGGAAGCGCCGGTTTTCACGGCCCTTCTTCTCGATCTTGCCGATGTGGATTTCGCCGACTTCGCCAGTGCTCTTCACATGGGTGCCGCCGCAGGGCTGGCTGTCCACCGAGGCGTTGTCGCCGATACAGACCAGGCGGATCTTGCCGGTGCCGGCCGGCGGCCGGACGTTCTTGGATTTCACCAGGCCGGGATTGGCGGCCAGTTCCTCGTCACTGATCAGCCTGACAAAGATCGGATGATCGGCCCGCACCAGCTCCATCAGCCCGGCGGTGATGTCCTCCTTGGTGAAGCCGGCATCCGGAGCGTCGAAGTCGACACGGCTGTCGTCCTCGGAAACGGCGGCACCGGTGATTGGAAACGGACAGACGACGGTGAGCAAATGGCAAGCCGCATGCATGCGCATCAGGAGATGCCGGCGTTCCCAGTCGATGGCCAACCTCACCGTCTCGCCGACCTGTGGCACTGCTTGCTCCGGCGCCGGCACATGGATGATCTCGTCCTTGGTCTCGCCGGTGAGGGTAGCGGCAATGGCGATGCGGCTGCCGTCCGCGCGTTCGAGACACCCGGTATCGCCCGGTTGGCCGCCCGAAGTGGCGTAGAAGATCGTCCGGTCGAGGATGATGCCGCCGCGGTCGTTGACGGCAACGATCGTCGCATCCGCCGTCCGCAGATAGGCGTCGTCGCGAAACAGGGCATCCGTCCAGTTTGCCATCACGCGACCTTTTCGAACGGCACCGAAATTGTGCTCTTCAGCTCCATCCAACCCGGCACCGGCAGTTGCTTCTCGCGCAGGAATTCCGGGTTGAACAGTTTTGACTGATAGCGCGTGCCGTAGTCACAAAGAATGGTCACGATGGTGTGGCCGGGACCCAATTCCCTGGCCAGGCGGATCGCGCCGGCAATGTTGATGCCGGTCGAGCCACCGACGCAAAGCCCCTCTTCCTGGATCAGGTCGAAGACGATCGGCAGCGCATCCTCATCGGGGATCTGGAAGGAAAAGTCCGGCGTGAACCCTTCGAGATTGGCGGTGATGCGCCCCTGCCCGATGCCTTCGGTGATCGAGCTGCCTTCGGACTTCAGCTCGCCGCTGGTGTAGAA
>NZ_RZRA01001254.1:0-1234 GCF_003998945.1 Mesorhizobium sp. M7A.F.Ca.CA.003.01.2.1
GGACATAGCCGAGCGCCACCGTGGCGACGCTCACATCATGTTTTTTGGCTATGTCGCGCATGACGGCAACGGCCGCCCAGGCGCGGTCCTCATTGACCGGCGGGAAGTTGAAGGACGCGCGGCGGCCTTCGCCATTGCCGGGTGCGCCGGGGCCATATTTGCCGGAGAGCAGGCCACCGGCCATCGGCGACCACACCATCAGGCCGAGCTTCTCCTCATTGAGCAGCGGCACGATTTCGCGCTCGAGATCGCGGCCGGCGATCGAATAATAGGACTGCACGGTCTCGAAACGGGCGAAACCCTTGCGCTCGGCGATGCCGAGCGCCTTGGCGATGCGCCATGCCGCCCAGTTGGAGACGCCGACATAGCGGACCTTACCGCTGGCAACGAGATCGTCGAGCGCCCGCAGCGTTTCGTCGATCGGCGTCACGGTGTCGGTGCCGTGCAACTGATAGAGATCGATATGGTCGAGTTGCAACCGCTCCAAGCTGGCATCGACCGAATCCATGATGTGGCCGCGTGACGAGCCGCGCTGGTTGGGGCCTTCACCCATGGCGCCATGCGCCTTGGTGGCGATGACCACATTCTGCCTGTTGACCTTGAGATCCCTGAGCGACTGGCCGAGCAACCGTTCGGATTCGCCAAAGGAGTAGACGTCGGCCGAATCGAAGAAATTGACGCCGGCGGCAAGCGAATGGGCAACGATCTCGTTGACGCCCTTCTGGTCGAGGCTGGCGATCAGGCCCCATTGGGCATTCTGGCCGGCGGCGCCGAAGGTCATGGTGCCGAGGCACAGTTCGGAGACGAACATCCCCGTATTTCCAAGCTGGTTGTAGCGCATGGTGGCGGCTCCAGAGAGTTTGTGACGACCCAAAGCAAATAGGAACGGTACGTTTCGTTTCCAGTCCTGGAGCAACGAGCCTGTCGGATTGGCCCAAAGGCCGTTGCGTCTCAGCGAGTGCCGAAGATCGCCGAACCGACGCGGACGCTGGTGGCGCCGAAGGCGATTGCTGTTTCGTAGTCGCCGGACATGCCCATTGAGAGTTTGGCGACGTCGGCTTCCTTGCTAAGCTTCTCCAACAGCGCAAAATGCGGACCGGGATTCTCGTCGGCCGGCGGGATGCACATCAGGCCTTCGATGGCGAGGCCGTGCACGTCGCGGCAGCGGGCGACGAAGGCCACGGCGTCGCGGGGCTCGATGCCGGCCTTCTGCGGCTCGGAGCCGGCGTTGACC
>NZ_RZRA01001255.1:0-1233 GCF_003998945.1 Mesorhizobium sp. M7A.F.Ca.CA.003.01.2.1
CACTGCTGCTGTTCAGCATCGGCAATTCCGAACTGACCGCGGGCGAGCTGCGCTCGCGTGGCTACTATCTCGGCTCGAACGTCTCCTACAATCTGAAGAAGCTGGTCGATCTCGGCTTCATCAACCATCAGCGCTCGCGCATCGACCGCCGTTCGGTCCGTGTCTCGCTGACGCCGAAGGGCAATGAGGTGGCCGAGGTCGTCGCCGGCCTCTATGAGCGTCATGTCGGCTCGATCGAACAGGTCGGCGGCATCAACACCGATGAGTTCAAGCAGATGAACCGCGCTTTGCAGCGGCTCGACCGCTTCTGGAACGACACCATCGCCTACCGGATGTAAGGATGTAAGACATCCGCCGCATCGGATCCGGCCCGCGCCACAGAAGCGCGGCCGAAATATCGACCTTCAGTCAGGGCCGGTGCCGAGAGGCATCGGCCTTTCTTTGATTTGGCTGGTCATTGCACCGCGTGGTCGATCGCCGATCGATACCCAAAAAGCACGGTCCGTTCTTTTCGGAATGCTGGCCGGTCGGATTTGGCCGCAAGGCCACGTTGCCGCCATATTCCAATGGAACCGAGAATGGCAGTGATGCTGTGGTGAAGGCCATGCGTTCACCCGCAGCCCGTATCGCGCCTGTGCATTGTCACACCAAGCTGATACGGACCATGGTTGGCTAATTGTTAAGATTGCCAATTTTACAGTGCGGGCGAGATCGCCCGGTGATCAACGCAGCAAGTGATCGAACTGCTACCAATGTCTGGAACGTCCATGAAAACCAGCCGTCGTTTTTTCCTGTCCGGAGCCTCCGCGCTCGCAGCCGCGGTGGTCGCCGGCGGCGCCAATGCGCAGGATGTGATCGGTGATATCCTGAAATCCTCGGCGCGCGGCAATTGGGACGACCAGTTCGACGCCCGCGCCAGCGAGGGTGGCAAGGTGGCTTCGACGCTGCCGATCTTCAGCCCGCAGACCGTTGCCTTCACGGAACAGGCGGTCGGGCAATACCAGAACATTGTCGGGCAGGGTGGCTGGGTCGAGGTTCCCGCGACCAAGAAGCTGCAGCTTGGCGTCGATGATCCCGATGTGGTGCCGTTGCGCAAGCGGCTGATGGTTTCCGGCGACCTGTCGCAGAGCGCCGGCATTTCGACGGCTTTCGATTCCTATGTCGACTCGGCAGTCAAGCGCTTCCAACTGCGTCACGGCCTGCCGGCTGATGGCTCGATGGGCAAATACACCT
>NZ_RZRA01001256.1:0-1231 GCF_003998945.1 Mesorhizobium sp. M7A.F.Ca.CA.003.01.2.1
TTGCCACCGCCATCGTCCTTGTTGACGGTTGCCCATGCGCGCCGCTCTGCCTCCTTGTCGGAAACCCCGCGCTTCTCATAACCTTCGGCAATGTGGTCGGCTTTACGCTCCTGCTTGTCAGTGTACTTCGATTTGTCGCCTCGTGGCATGGCCAGCTCCTCCTGTTGAACAAGGGCTGAACGTCGACCCGACGCGGTGGTTCCAACATAAGTTCGCGAAGCCGAGGCCGCATGGCGGGGCAGCGCCATACACCGCCGCGGCGCGAGCTAACGCTTTTCGGGCCGGGGAGAGCGCAGCAGCAAGGCGAGAGGAACGAGCAGTGCGGTCGCTACCGCGCAATATCGAAAGACATCGATATAGGCGAGCAATGAGGCCTGCCGCGCTATCAACTGTCCTATCCAGCCGAGCGCCTGCTGTTTTGCGTCGATCATCGGCGAGCCTTGAGCCACGAAGTGCTCGGTCGCCTGACGCAGAACCTGCTGGTAGGCCGGTGACGACTGTGCCGTGTGGCCGACGAGGTTTGCCTGATGGATTTGCGCGTTCTGGGCTATCACCGTGTTGGACAGCGACACACCGATGCTTCCGCCGATGTTACGGGCAACGTTGATGAGTGCCGACGCCTGGTTCGTCTGCTGCGGAGCAAGACCGACGTAAGCCGCCGTCGAGATGGGGATGAACAGGAAGGGCAAACCGATCATCAGGAAGATGCGCGCGAAGGCAAAGAAGCCGAAACTGACGTCCGGGGTGAGCGATGTCATATGCCAGAGCGCGACAGCGACGACGGACATGCCTGCCATGATCAGGTATTTGGGCTGGACGATGGCGCCGGCAAATCCGGAAATCGGCATAAGCATCAACATTGCGATGCCACCCGGCATCATCGACAGGCCCGACAGGGTCGCCGTATAGTTGAAGGCGGTCTGCTGCAGTTGCGGCATCAACTGGGTGGTGCTGAACAGCACGGCGCCCACTGCCATCATCACCAGGAACGATGTGCCGAACTGGCGGCTGAACAGCAGGCGGACGTCGACGATCGGATCGCGGTGACTGAATTCCCACGGGATCAGCAGCAGAAATGAGACCGCCGAAATCGCCGCGAAGGTCACGATGAAACCTGATGCGAACCAGTCGTTGCGCTGGCCCTCATCGAGAAAGATCTCCAGGCAGCCGAGTGCCGTGGCGACCAGGATGAAACCGACCCAGTCTATTCTGAGGCCGCCCTTCAACCGTT
>NZ_RZRA01001257.1:0-1228 GCF_003998945.1 Mesorhizobium sp. M7A.F.Ca.CA.003.01.2.1
AGAGAAGATCGTCCAGGTCCTGCTCGCCGATTACCCGATGTCGGGGCTGGGCACCGCAACCCGGCTGGCACGGCGCGCCGGCGTCAGCGACCCGAGCGTGACGCGGCTGATGACCAAGCTTGGCTATGTCGGCTTTGCCGATTTCCAGGCACGCCTGCTCACCGAAGTCGAATCCAGGCTGCATTCGCCGCTTTTGATGATGGAGGCCAAGCGTCCGGGCGGCTCCAGCGAAGGCACCGCACTTGCCTATTTCCATTCGGTTTCCGACAGCCTGGAGCGTACGCGCACGGCTGTGCCGGTGCAGGCCTACACGCGCGCTGTCAACATGCTGCTCGAGAGCAAGGGCCAGGTCGTGCTGCTGGGCGGCCGGTTCAGCCGGCATATCGCCTCCATGCTGGCCGGCTATCTCCTGCAGTTCCGCTCCGGCGTGCGCGACATCGGTTCGTTGAGTCCCGCCGATTTCGACCTGTTGATCGACCTTGGCAAGCGCGACCTCCTCGTCGTGTTCGATTACCGGCGCTACCAGTCGGACGTGGTGAGCTTTGCCCAGCAGGCCAAGGAGCGCGGCGTCTCCATCCTGCTGTTCACCGATGTCTGGCTGTCGCCGATATCTGACATCGCGGACCTGACCATGGTCGCGGCGATCGACGCCAACTCGCCGTTCGACACGCTGGCGACGGCCGTTGCCCAGATGGAAACCGTCTTTGCCCACGCGCTGGAGGGCCATGGCGCCGGGGTGCGCAAGCGCATCGAGGACATCGAGAAGATCCGCAGCGCCAACGCGGTCACGCTCGATACCGTCCTATCGTCATCGGCCGACGACGCCGCCAAATCCAAAGCCACAAGGAAATAGTGTCGTTGCGCTCAGTGCAGCGATGCAAAGCGCCGCGACGCAGAAAAGGAAGCGACAATGCCCGACAACCAGACCATCATCGACGCCGTGCAGGCTGAGATCGAGACCGATCGCGACTGGTTGATCGGCCTGACCCGCGACATGGTCCGCATCCCTTCGGTCAACCCCAAATTCGAGCCCAATCCGGCGATCAACCGCGAGGCGGATGTCCAGGCGCTGCTCGAACCGATCCTCAAGCAGGACGGGTTCAGGACAGAGCAATGGGATGCCTTGCCCGGGCGGCCCAATCTGGTCGGCGAATGGGCGGGAGACGAGAGCCGCAGCCTGATCCTGTGCGGCCATATCGACGTCGCGCCGACCGGCACGACGTCGATA
>NZ_RZRA01001258.1:0-1228 GCF_003998945.1 Mesorhizobium sp. M7A.F.Ca.CA.003.01.2.1
AATCAGCCGCATGTTCAATGATCTCGGACGTGTGCGAGATGTCCTCGACACCAGCGTCGGCACCTTCTTCTGCCTCGTCGGCAGCGTCGCTCGCCTCGCCGGAATCGGCTGCATCGCGCTTGTGCTCGCCCCGGTCGCGGGGCTTGCCGCCGCGCCTGCGGCCGCGCCGTCCGCGATCGCGGCTCTGGCGATCATCGCCGTCGCCGTCCTCGTTCTCCTCGTCCTCAGCCTCCTGCGCTTCCGCGCGCAGCAGTGCCTGACGATCGGCGACCGGAATCTGGTAGTAATCGGGGTGGATTTCACTGAAGGCGAGAAAACCGTGACGGTTGCCGCCATATTCGACAAAGGCTGCCTGAAGGGAGGGCTCTACGCGCGTTACGCGGGCTAGGTAGATGTTTCCTTTGAGCTGCTTCTTGTCCTGGGATTCAAAGTCGAATTCTTCAATACGGTTACCGCGTATGACGACAACGCGTGTTTCCTCCGGGTGGGAGGCGTCTATCAGCATTTTGTTGGGCATTATTTCGTTTCCCCCCGGCAGCCGTCAGCCGCAGCTTGCGAGGCAAAGCCTGCTGCTGCGTGTCTGGAATGTGGGTGCCGGATATTTGAACGTCCGTCGGCCGCCGCTTGAGCGCCATGGCGGTGCCGCCCGCAGCCATAATGGCGCGGTTTGATGCGGACCTTTCCATGATTGCGCTTGAAGCCATCGTCACCAACAGAACCTTTTGAACCAAAGCCCGGACGAACCGGACCAGCTTGTTTGCTCATACAGAGCCGGCACGGGAACAAACCCGGCCGTTTTCCTCACGCAGGCGATTCCCCCGCCACGGGAGCACGCCTGCGAAATTCGTCGCGATCACCTGAACCCTTTTCGCCTGAAGCGAAAGGAGCCGCCTTTACGTCTGACCCTGTAGCAAGAAGCTGCGGAGGAGGGCGGTTCCAGGATTGCAGTGATCCACCATCGCTTTTATGATTTGGCGGGGTGGATGGCAACCCCGATTTCCGATGCCGGCAAAAAGCCGTTCCGTAGCGTAAAGCCAGGCTTGCGGCCCTGCATGAAAAGGCTTGGTTAACCTTCTCTGGATACCAATCGTTAATCGAGTTCGCGGCCTAACCGGCATTTCGACGAAACGACCGGGCGCCGGGCGCCAAACCGGGAGCGACTGCAAGAGAGATGGGATTGGCGGACTTCACAGACAAGGGATGTCGTGTCGGCGGCCGGATCCTGGCC
>NZ_RZRA01001259.1:0-1227 GCF_003998945.1 Mesorhizobium sp. M7A.F.Ca.CA.003.01.2.1
TCCTGTAGCCGCCACCGTCCTGGTAATCGAGCAGGATGAGGAATTGCGGATTGCGCGACGCCACCGTTTCCCAATCCGTGTTGCCCCAGCTGGTGTCCATGTCAGCCATGATGTTGTCGCCGCCGGCGGCAGTGATCATGGCGCTGGGGATGGCGAACTTGCCTGCGGTGAACGGCTTGTCCTCGCCGGAATCGTAGAGGAACACCCGCGTGCCCTTGGCGCTGCCGACCTTGGCGGTGATGTCGGCGAGCTGCGCCTTCCAGCCAGAGACAAGCTTTTCAGCCTCGGCCTCCTTGCCGAAGATCTTGCCCAGCTTTTCGACGTCGCCATAGAGCAGGTCCATCGAGGCGGCGGGGCGGCTCTTGTCGAGATGGACGCAGCTTTCCGTCAGAACCAGCGTCTTGATGCCGTGCGGGGCAAGCGTGTCGGGCGTCACCTCGCCACCCGGCTTCATGCCGTAGTACCAGCCGGCGAAGAAGAAATCCGGCTCCACGGCCACGAGGTTTTCGAGCGTCGGATATTTCGGCGCCAGCTCCGGGATCGAACCCTGCTCTGCCTTGAATTCGGAACCGACCTTGTACCATCCGGTGATGCCCGTCAGGCCGACCATTGACGGCTGCAATTTCAGCGCGAAAGCCATCTCAGCCATGTTCAGATCGTGGATGACAGCGCGCTTCGGCGGCGCGTCGAAGGTCAGCGGCTTGCCGCAGCTGTCGACGGTTACCGGGAAGGCGAAGGCGGTCGAGGTCAGCAGCGAGACGGCAAGCGAAAAAGCGAGGCGTTTCACGGGTATGCTCCTTGTGGGTGGGATCGGGTCGACTATGGAACGGCTTCAATCACGACGGCGGCGCGGCACGGTTCGGAACCTCGAACACCGTCAACTCTCGATCCTCGGTTGGATGGCGCAGGCGCAGCACATCGATGCCGAAAATCTCGCGGATCAGCTGTTGGGCCAGCGCTTCGCGCGGTGCGGCGAGCGCTTGCAGACGGGCATGGTTCATCACCGCCACCCTGGTGGCGAAGGGTGCTACCAGCGCCAGATCGTGCAGCACCGCGATCACCGTCATCTCAAAGCCTGCCACGAGGTCGAGCAGTTCGCCGCGGGCGCGCGGGTCCCGATGGTTGGTCGGTTCGTCGAGGAACAGGATTTTGGGCTGCTGGGCGATGGCGCGCGCCAGTTGGGCGCGCTGGCGCTCGCCGCCCGACAGCGAGCCGACGGTGCGGCCA
>NZ_RZRA01000125.1:0-8292 GCF_003998945.1 Mesorhizobium sp. M7A.F.Ca.CA.003.01.2.1
TGGAAGGCCGCGCGGCACCGCAGGCGGCTCTATTTCTGCCGGAGCCACTTCAGCACTTCCATGCTCGGATAGCCGTCCTGGGTCAAGCCGGCCTTGGCCTGGAAGGCCATGATGGCAGTCTTCGAGCCGTCGCCGATCTTGCCGTCGAACTTGCCGTCGTAAAGGCCATGCTGGGAAAGCCGCTTCTGCAGCTCCTGTCTTTCCTCGAAAGTAAGCTTGGTGAAAGGCCGCTTCCAGTCCTGCACCAGACCGCTCGAGCCGGCGATTTCGTCGGCAAGAAGGCCGACGGCCAGCGCATATTTGTCGGCGTTGTTGTAGGCCTTGATGACCGTGAAATTCTTGATCATCAGGAAGGCCGGCCCGCTGCGGCCGTCCGGCACCTTCAGCGTCGCCTTGTCGGAGCCGTTCTTGAACGGCTTGCCGTTGGCCCTGGCGACGCCGAGCGCCTGCCACTGCGACAGCGTCTTGGAACCGCCGGGAAGTTTTCCGGCTGGCAAGGCGACCTCATAGCCCCAGGTCTTGCCGGCCTGCCAGCCATTCTTCTTCAACAAATTGGCTGATGTCGCCAGCGCATCGGGGATCGAATTCCAGATGTCTCGCTTGCCATTGCCGTCCATGTCCACGGCATAGTGCAGATAGCTGGTCGGGATGAACTGGGTGTGGCCCATGGCGCCGGCCCAGGATCCGCTCAGATGGCTTTCGTCGATGTCGCCGGTCTGCAGGATCTTCAGCGCGGCGATCAGCTGTGTGCGGGCGAATTTCGCCCGCTTCGGATCGGCGTAGGCCAAGGTCGCCAGCGAGCGCACGACGTTGCGCATGATGTCGTCGCGCTTGAGGATCTCGCCATAATTCGATTCCATCGACCAGATGGCCAGCAGGATGTAACGGTCGACGCCGAACCTGGCCTCGATCCGATCCAGCCACGGCTTCCATTTCCTGGCCATCTGCTGGCCGACGGCGACGGACTGATCATGGACGCGGTTGTCGAAATAGTCCCAGGCAGGGGCCGTGAATTCAGGCTGCGTGCGCGCCTTTTCCAGCACCACGGGATCGATATCCCTGATGTTCCTGAAGGCCTGGTCGTATAGGGCGCCGGAAACGCCGCTCTGCACGGCGGTGGCGCGGAAGCCGGCGACCCATTGCCGGAAACCGGCATCGGCGAAAGCGGGGCCAGGCATCAGCAGAGCGAGCGATAGGCTGGCTGCCGCCATGACGCTGGTAAAAATTTTTGCGGCATTGCGAACGGACATCTTTTCCTCCTTCTCTGTCTCAGGAAAGACCATTCATCGCCGAACCAGGTTAGGAATTAGTTTACCATAGGTGCCACCGGGAACGAAAAGACGCTTCGAAGCTTTACCGGTGGACGCTCCCCTCAGTTTCCCAGTAATCCCCAATTCCGGCGTGAAAATGTCTTGAAACGGGGATTGCGGAGCTGGCCCTCAAACGGATAATTGAAAGCATGAAGAGAGTTCGCAAGGCAGTCTTCCCGGTCGCCGGCCTCGGCACACGGTTTCTTCCGGCCACCAAGGCTGTCCCCAAGGAAATGCTGACCGTCGTCGACCGGCCGGTGATCCAGTATGTGGTGGATGAGGCGCGCGAGGCCGGCATCGAGCATTTCATCTTCGTCACCGGTCGCAACAAGGCCGTCATCGAGGACCATTTCGACATCCAGTTCGAACTCTATGACACGCTGGCCCAGCGCGGCAAGGACGACCAGCTCGCCCGCCTGCAGCGGCTGCAGCCGGCGCCGGGGCAGACCAGTTTCACACGCCAGCAGGTGCCGATGGGACTTGGCCACGCCGTCTGGTGCGCCCGCGAGCTCGTCGGCGACGAGCCCTTCGCGCTTTTGTTGCCCGACATGATCATGCAGTCGGAGAAGAGCTGCACGAAGGCAATGGTCGAGCTCTACGAGGAGACCGGCAACAACATCATCGCGGTGCAGGAATGCGATCCCGCCGAAACCCACAAATACGGCATCGTCGGCCGCGGCGAGGACACGCATCACGGCTTCCGTATCACCGAGATGGTGGAAAAGCCGAAGGCCGGCACCGCGCCGTCCAACCTCTACATCAACGGCCGCTACATCCTGCAGCCGGAGATCTTCAAGATCCTAGAAGGTCAGGAAAAAGGCGCCGGCAACGAGATCCAGCTCACCGACGCCATGCTGAAGCTGGAAAAGCAGCAGCCTTTCTACGGCTACCACTATCGAGGCCGCACGTTCGACTGCGGATCGCCGGAGGGTTTTGTCGAGGCCAATGTCGCCTTCGCGCTGTGGCGCAGCGACATGAACGAGAACATGGCGGGCGTCATCCGCACGCTTCTCGACGAGCTGAAGCCGTCAGAGCGCCGTGGTGCTGCGTTTTAAACATCCTAGCGAGCGGCCGGATGTCGTTGGTGCGGCCGTTCAGCGCTGCACCTTGACGCCGAGGAAGATGCTGTTGGCGGTGTAGTCCCGGCCCGGCAGGTTGCTGGTCAGTTTCTCGCTCCTCACTCTTGTGGTCAGGCCGGCGTAGCGGTTCAGCCACCAGGTCAGGCCGGCCTCGGCGCTCAACACCCTGTCATGGCCGTCGATGCCGATGTAATCACGCCAGTCGAGACCCAGAGCCGCGTTGGCGGTGAGGTTGGCGCGAATCTGGCGTTCGCCTGTCAGGCGACCGGAATAGAGGATGTCGCCGCTCTCGCCCGATGTGGTCGTGGGCTCGACGGTGGTCCGCCCGGTCAGGCCGATTATGGTGCCGCGCTCGGGTGACCATTTGAGGTCGGCGTTGACGGTGGCACCCGAGATCGCATCGAGGTTTTTGTCGTCGATCGCTTCCCTGAGCCAGCCGGCCGAGAATTCGCCCGACAGCTTCTCACCCATGTCGAGTGCAAGGCCGGCGCGGGCGCCGAGTCGCGTCGACGAGCGCTCGAAGCCTTCATTGTCGATGCGTTGATCATAGGTCCGGCGGCCGACCTCGATTTCGGTGAAGGGGGTCAGGGCAGGGGAGATCTCGTAGCCGGTGCGCAACGTCGCCGTGTAGAGCGTCGAGTCCTGATCCTTCTGCGACAGCGAGGTGCCGTCCGATAGCTTGGCGTCGCCGTAGAAGTCGTGCGAGACCGCGCCGGTCAAGGTGTACTGCATCTTGCCGAGATGCTTTTCGACGGCCAGGCTGCCATCGATGGTCTGCCGCAGCGGCTGCTTGCTGACGCCGGCAATGGCGTCCGGCGATGATGCCGATTCCGGCACGGCCTCGTAGCCGAGCTTGGCGATGGCGCGCAAACCATTGTCGAGGTCGACATTGAGCTGGCCTTCGATGCGGCCTTGCTCGTCGTGAACCGGGTAACCCGAGACGGTCTCGCGAAAAAGGCCATAGCCGTCGATCGTAGCGGAGTTCTCGCGCCAGTCGGAGGCGGCGGAAAAGCGCAGCGCCGTCTCGGACAGCAGCGCCGACTTGCCTGCACTGCTCGAATCGCCGTTCGAGGTGGCGGTCAGGCCCTGTTCGATCGTCGGCCGGATGACGAAGGAGCCCCATTTGACGCCGGTGGCGGCAAACGGATCATCCTCCAGCTTCTTCTTCTGGCCTTCGATGGCGTCCGTACGCTCCGCTCCTGGGTCGAGCTTCTGCCTGTCGGCGCTGTCGATGGTGAGTGCGCGGCGGTTGGCCGTGTCCGCATCGGTCTCTGCGGCATCGGTGGCGTCCGGCGTGGAGGCGGTCGTGGAAGCGGTGATGTCGGAGGTGTCGGCCGTCGATTTCTTCTTCTTTTTCGACTTGTCGGCAGCCTTGTCCTTGGCTTGGTCAGCCGCATTCTGCCTGGCGGCCGATGAGCGGCGGCGCGGCTTGGGCGGCGCCGCAGTGTCGACGGACGTGTCGTCAGTGGCTGCCGGCGGGTCAAAGAGGCTGCCGGTCGCGGTGGCGTCGCCAGTGTCAGCGTCGTCAGGCACGGCACCGGCGCTGGCCGGCAGATAGGTGCGGGCCGGCGCGTTGTCCTGCGCGGCGTTGGCCGGCTGTTGACCCTGCGCTGCCAAGGCCAGCTGTCTCGCCTTGCGCTGCTGGTCGGACAGGATCGCCGATTCCGAAACTTCGCCGCGCAGTTCGGTTTCCTGGGCATGGAGCGCCGTTGGGCGCAGCAAGGCAAACATGCTGGTTGCCAGCAGCAAGGCGCAGACCGCCTTGCCCCCACGTCCCGTCGAATTTTCTGGCTGGACCCCGGACATCGCCACCACTGCTTGCGCGGCGCACGCGCGCCATACTTACCGAACCGTAAATGGGGATGGTTAACGGAGGGTTGAGGCAGCGGCCCGTCAGCTGCCTGAAGCGCTGATTTCCAAAGGGATTCATACCGCGTGCGTTTTCTCGCCTGCCGTCGTCTGAACCACCGCACACGTTCGGGCGATATGCCTGGGGCCATTTCCGTTGGACAGCGCGCCGGCAAAGCGCTAATCGCATCAGCCATGCATGCGGGATCCCTGGATAAGAAGCCTTTGGACAGGCAAGCCTCGATCGCTTCGGCGCTGAGGACGGTGGCGACAGAACAGGCCGGTGTCGCAGCCCTCGCCGAGGCGCTGGAGAATGGGCTGGCCGCGCCTTTCGCCCAGGCGGTCGAGATGATCTCGGGGATTGAAGGCCGGCTCATCGTCACCGGCGTCGGCAAAAGCGGCCATATCGGTTCGAAGATCGCCGCGACGCTGGCCTCGACCGGCACGCCGGCTTTCTTTGTCCATCCCGCCGAAGCCAACCACGGCGATCTCGGCATGATCGCCAGGGACGACGCCATCATCGCCATGTCGTGGTCGGGCGAAAGCAAGGAACTGATGGGCATCGTCGCCTATTCCAGGCGCTTTTCCATTCCGCTGATCGCCATCACCGCCGGAGAGACATCGGCGCTGGCGCGGGCGGCGGACGTGGTGCTGCTTTTGCCGCGCGCTCCGGAGGCCTGTCCGCATGGCCTGGCGCCAACGACATCGACGCTGCTGCAACTGGTGATGGGCGACGCGCTGGCGATCGCGCTGCTCGAAGCACGCGGCTTCACGCCGGACCATTTCCGCACCTTTCACCCGGGCGGCCAGCTCGGCGCCAATTTGACGCAGATCCGCGAGATCATGCATGTCGGCGACAGGCTGCCGCTGGTGGTTGCGGGCACCGGCATGCAGGACGCGATCCTGGAACTGTCGCGCAAAGGGTTTGGCTGCGTCGCGATCACCGATGTCGACGGTGCGCTGGTCGGCATCATCACCGATGGCGACATCCGCCGTCACATCGGCAGCAATCTGCTGGCGATGACGGTGGATCAGGTGATGACAAGAGGTCCGAAGACCGCGACGCCGGACACGCTGGTGGCAACGGCGCTGCAGACGATCAACAATTCAGCCATCACCAGCCTGATGGTGGTGGAGGGCCGGAAACCAGTCGGCCTCATCCACCTGCATGATCTGCTGCGTATCGGCGCCGCCTGAACGTTCAGACCGCCTCGACGGTCAGTTCCAGATCCGTATCGGCCGCACCCGTCACGCGCACTTGCGTGCCGGCCGGCAGGTCAGGGCCGGAGACACGCCACAGTGTGTCGCCCAGCTTGATGCGGCCGCGCCCGTCACGGATCGGTTCGGCAAGTGTCGCCATCCTGCCGACCATCTGCGCGCCGCGCCGGTTGAGCAGCGGCTGATCGGTCGGGTCGTTGCGGCTGCCGACCAGCTTCTTGCCGACATAGGCCGAGACCAGCGACAGCGCCAGGAAGGCGAGGACCTGGACCTGCCATGTCCAGAAGCCGGTGTCCCAGATCAGCAGCGACACAGCGCCGATGATCAGCGCGGCGATGCCGATCCACAGCATGAAGATACCCGGCGCGATGATTTCCATCACCAGCAGGACGAAACCGAGAACCATCCAGTTCCACGGGCCGAGTTCGGAAACGATGCGGTCGATCATTGGTTTCGACCTCAGTTGTCGGTTGGGCGAACGACCGGCGGGCGCGCGGCCTGCCTCTGCGAGCCGGTCGTGCCCTCGCTGCGGAAGACTTCCTTGGCGATCTCGCCAATGCCGCCGAGCGAACCGATCAGCGACGATGCCTCGAAGGGCATCAGCACGATCTTGCTGTTGGTCGCAGTGCCGATCTTGCCCAACGCTTCGGTGTATTTCTGGGCAACGAAGTAGTTCAGCGCCTGCACATCGCCTTTGGAGATCGCTTCCGACACAACCTGGGTGGCGCGGGCCTCCGCCTCGGCCGAACGTTCGCGCGCCTCGGCATCGCGGAAGGCGGCTTCCTTGCGGCCTTCGGCCTCGAGGATCTGCGACTGCTTGAGGCCTTCGGCGGCAAGGATCTGGGCGCGCTTGTTGCGTTCCGCGGTCATCTGCCGGCCCATCGATTCGATAAGGTTGGCCGGCGGGTTGATGTCCTTGATTTCGACGCGGGTGATCTTGATGCCCCACGGGTGGGCCGCTTCGTCGACGACGCGCAGCAGGCGCTCGTTGATGGCGTCGCGGTTCGACAGGAGTTCATCGAGATCCATCGAACCCATGACGGTACGGATGTTGGTCATCGTCAAATTGAGGATGGCGTTCTGCAGGCCGGAAACCTGGTAGGCGGCCTGAGCGGCGTTGAGGATCTGGAAAAAGGCGATGCCGTCGACACCGACAATGGCGTTGTCGCGGGTGATGATTTCCTGGCTTGGAACGTCGAGCACCTGCTCCATCATGTTCATCTTGGCGCCGATGCGGTCGATGAACGGGTAAATGAAATTGAGACCCGGGCTCAGTGTCTTGGTGTAACGGCCAAAGCGCTCCACCGTATAGTTGTAGCCTTGCGGGATTGTCCTGATGCCTTTGATCAGCAGCACCAATACCAGAAGGGCAAGTGCACCAACCGCAATATCGAAACCACTGAAATCCATTTGGCTCTCCCTCAGACGAAGGCCGCACAAGCCATTCTCGCGCGGCCGACTTCACCAAAGACTTAAGTGTGTTTCAGATGCGTTACAATCAGGTGATGACGGATTGTTTGCGGGTGCGATCAGCGGTTGAAGGCAAACAATCTTGCATCCGTGTCCTCCAGCCCGTTGATCGAAGCCGGGACAATCTCGGAAGCGATCTGCGAGAAGGTGATGCCGTTGCCGCCGTAGCCCATCACTGCATAGATGCGCGGGTGGCGGGGAATGGCGCCGATATAGGGCAGGCCGGTGGTTGTGGTGCCGAACGAACCGGTCCAGGCAAAATCGGGCCTGGTGTCGAGATGCGGAAATACCAGGCCGAGCTCCTCGGCGATGCGTGTGCTCTTGTCGGCGATCAGCTCGTCGCGCCGCGCTTCGTCGACAAAATCCTCGTCCTCGCCGCCGCAAATGACCCGGCCGTCGATCGTCGTGCGCATATACAGATACGGCTCCGACGCTTCCCAGATGAACGCTGCGTCCGGCCAGAGCTTTCGCGGTTGCGGGCATGTTGCGATCGCCCATGTCGAGATGATCCGGTGGGCCGCGGCCGGCACGATCTCCACAAGTTCGTAGCCGGTGGCCAGAACAACATGTCGCGCGGTTATGGTCGGGCCATCCCTGGTCGCGACGACAACAGCTTCGGCGCTATCCTCGATCACTGTCGCGTCGACGGGGGCGTAGAAGCGAGCCTTGCGCTGAAGGGATTTCAGCAGCAGCCCAGCCGTCAGCTTACGCGGGTCGAGCGCGATGTTGCCGTGGCTGAGAATGGCGCCTTCGCGGTCGATGCCGAATGTCTCCGCCAGCGGCGCCGGCGTCAGATAGGTCGCGGCGATGCCGGCTAGCCGCCGTGCCTTGGCCTCGTCGCGCAGTTCCGACGGACCAAGTATCGTGCCAGACAGATAGAGCGACGGCGCCCGGCTCAGGCCACAGTTGATGCCGAGTTCGGCGATGCGTCCGGCGAGATTGGAGACGGCGAGCCGCGAGCGCCGCCAGGCCTGCTGCGCCGAGGCTCTGCCGACCATCTTCGAGAGCGTGGAGAGAGGCTGGTCTATTTCGAATGCCACCAGTGCGGTGGTTGCGGCCGTCGAGCCCTTCAGCGGACCGCGCCGGTCGATACAGATCACCCGATGGCCATCGGCCGTCAGCGCCTCGGCCATCATGGCGCCGCTGATGCCCATGCCGACGACCAGCACATCTGCCTTGACGTCCCGGACCAGGCCGTCCGTCGGCACCGCAGGCGCGCGATAGGCTGACCAGACGGGCTGGCCAGTTCTGAGGTCGAGTTTGCGGGACATCGCATTCTCCGGCGGCGCGCCTTAACGCCCCGGAGCTTGTGTTGTTCCGGAGTTAGAGCGGCGAGCTGCTCTAACTCCCGTTGACGAAATTCCCAA
>NZ_RZRA01001260.1:0-1224 GCF_003998945.1 Mesorhizobium sp. M7A.F.Ca.CA.003.01.2.1
ATATACCGGCCTCAAGGACGCCTACAAATCGCTGATCGAGGCGCTGTCGCATGGCGGCCTGGCCAATCACGTCAAGGTCAAGCTCGACTGGATCGAATCGGAGATCTTCGAAAAGGAGGATCCGACGCCGTGGCTGGAAAAGGTGCATGGCATCCTGGTTCCCGGCGGCTTTGGGGAGCGCGGCTCGGAAGGCAAAATCCTGGCGGCGAAGTTCGCGCGTGAGCGAAAAGTGCCGTATTTCGGCATCTGCTTCGGCATGCAGATGGCCTGCATCGAGGCGGCGCGGTCGCTGGCCGGCGTCGAGCATGCGTCTTCGACCGAGTTTGGTCCGACCGAGGAACCGGTCGTCGGCCTGATGACCGAATGGCTGAAAGGCAACATGCTGGAGAAGCGCCGCGAAACCGGCGATCTCGGCGGCACGATGCGGCTCGGCGCCTATCAGGCCGAGCTCGCCAAGGGCTCCAAGATCGCCGAGATCTACGGCGACACTCAGATTTCCGAGCGCCATCGCCACCGCTACGAGGTCAATGTCGACTACAAGGAGCGGCTTGAGGATTGCGGCCTGGTGTTCGCCGGCATGTCGCCCGACGGCGTGCTGCCGGAAACGGTCGAATACCCGGACCATCCCTGGTTCATCGGCGTGCAGTATCATCCGGAACTGAAAAGCCGGCCGCTCGACCCGCATCCGCTGTTCGCCAGTTTCATCGAGGCAGCGGTGGAGCAGAGCCGGCTGGTGTAGGCCGGTCGGCCATGCAGACCTATGTCGCGCTGCTTTACAGCATCATTCTGGGCGAGGGCCGCCGGGTCGTCATGGCCGATCTCAAGGCCATGGCGGAAGATCTCGGGCTGAAGAACCCGCGCACCCTGGTGGCGACCGGAAATCTGGTCTTCGAGGCGCCGGCAACTGATATTGCCGACCTTGAACAGCGGCTGGAGGCAGCCTTCGAAAAAACCTTCGGCCGCCATGTCGACATCATCGTGCGTGGTGCCAAGGACTGGCTGAAGCTTGCCGCCGGCAATCCGTTCCCGGCCGATTCGGCCAAAGCAGGCGATCAGGTGGCCGTACGGGTGATGCGCAAGCCTGCGCCCGTGGAGGCCGTGACGGGGCTCCAGGCCTATGCCGGCGAGGATGAAAAAGTGACTTCGGTCGGCGGCGACATCTGGGTCGTCTTTTCGCGCGAGAGGCCAAGCTCGCGGCTGCTTGCGGCGATGAATCACAAGCGC
>NZ_RZRA01001261.1:0-1223 GCF_003998945.1 Mesorhizobium sp. M7A.F.Ca.CA.003.01.2.1
GTGCTCGCGTCAAGATCCTCGCGCAGATCGTCGGGCAGCACGGCTGCGATCTTGGCCAACGCGTTGGCGGCGGCGGCCGAGAGACGCTGGTCCGGCTGCCTGGCGACCCAGCGCGAGCCGAGCACAATGGCTTCGATCTCCTCGTCGCTGAACATCAGCGGCGGCAGCATGAAGCCGGGCTTGAGCACATAACCCAACCCCGCCTCACCTTCGATCGGCGCGCCCTGGCCCTGCAGCGTGGCGATGTCGCGGTAGAGCGTGCGGATCGAAACGCCCGTCTCGTCGGCAAGCATGTGCCCGCTCACCGGCCGGCGATGCCGGCGCAAGCACTGTATGAGGTCGAGCAGGCGTTCGGAGCGGGACATCGAGCAGATTTGCCTGTTTCTTTGACATTGGTCCATCGCCGGCAGACATAAACCGGAGAGGCCGACCTGTCGGACTTGGTTGCGAAGCCGGTTGCCCTATGTCAAAAGCGGCCACGCCGTTCGGAGTTGCCCCCGCTTGAAGTCTTTTCGCGACAAACGCCGCGACAACCGTCCACATCCATCCGCCAAGAGTGCGGCGGACGTGTCACGCCCGCGTCCCGGCCAGGCTCCTGCCAGACCGGAAGCGCCACCGCGCGAGCGCCATGAGGCGAAGACGGAAAATCGTTCCGAACCGAACTCGGCGCCGCGCATCCTGGCCCGCCGCGAAGGCGCTCTGCCCGCCGAACATCTTCCCGTGATCCTGGAAGTGGCGCCCAATGCCGATTATGCGCTGCTCGACAGCGGCACCGGCCAGAAGCTCGAACAATATGGCCCCTACCGGATCGTGCGGCCAGAGGGTCAGGCGATCTGGCAAAAGGCATTGCCGGCAAAGGAATGGGAGCGCGCCGACGCCGTCTTCACCGGAGACACCGACGAGGAGGGGATCGGCCGCTGGCGTTTCCCGAAGCTGCCGCTCGGCGAGACCTGGCCGATGAAGCATGACGGCATCGACTATCTCGGCCGTTTCACCTCGTTTCGTCATGTCGGCGTCTTTCCCGAGCAGGCCTCCCACTGGGACCACATGGCCGGGCTGATCGCGGCGGCGAAGCGGCCGGTCAAGGTTCTGAACCTGTTCGGCTATACCGGTCTCGCTTCCTTGGTGGCGGCTCGCGCCGGTGCCGAGGTCACCCATGTCGATGCCTCGAAGAAGGCGATCGGCTGGGCCCGCGAAAACCAGGAGATGGCCGGCCTCGGCAG
>NZ_RZRA01001262.1:0-1223 GCF_003998945.1 Mesorhizobium sp. M7A.F.Ca.CA.003.01.2.1
ATGCCGATCTCGACAGCGCCGTCGAAGGCCTGGTCGACGGCATCTGGTTCAACCAGGGCCAGGTCTGCTGCGCCGGTTCGCGGCTCCTGGTGCAGGAAGGCATAGCCGACGCCCTGATCGCCAAGGTCAAGACGCGGATGAGCCGGCTGCGCGTCGGCAGCCCGCTCGACAAGAACACCGATATCGGCCCGCTGGTCGATCTGACCCAGCTCGAGCGCGTCAAGGGCCTGGTTGCCGAAGGCGCCAGACAGGGCGCTGTTTGCTGGCAGCCGGATGCCGGGCTGCCGTCCTCCGGCTACTACCATCTGCCGACGCTCGCCACAGGTGTTTCGCCAGCTAACA
The DNA here is from genome assembly GCF_003998945.1 of Mesorhizobium sp. M7A.F.Ca.CA.003.01.2.1. Taxonomy (NCBI): domain Bacteria; kingdom Pseudomonadati; phylum Pseudomonadota; class Alphaproteobacteria; order Hyphomicrobiales; family Phyllobacteriaceae; genus Mesorhizobium; species Mesorhizobium sp. M7A.F.Ca.CA.003.01.2.1. The sequence continues at coordinate 343 of NZ_RZRA01001262.1, forward strand.
TATTGGCGCAAGAAGAGGTGTTCGGCCCTGTTCTGGCGACCATGACCTTCCGCAACACCGAGGAAGCGATCGAGCTCGCCAACAACACGCGCTATGGCCTCGCCGCCTCGGTGTGGAGCGAGAACGTCAACCTTGCCCTGCACGTCGCGCCGCAATTGAAGGCCGGCGTGGTCTGGGTCAACGGCACCAACATGTTCGACGCCGCCTGTGGCTTCGGCGGCTACCGCGAGAGTGGTTTCGGTCGTGAGGGCGGGCGCGAGGGTATGTTCGAATATCTCACGGCAAAATTGCCGCTCGGCCCGGTCATCAAGCCGGCGACGATGTCGGCGCAACCGGTCGAGCAGGCCGACGGCGCGGCAATCGACCGTACGGCAAAGCTGTTCATCGGCGGCAAGCAGGTACGGCCGGACGGCAATTATTCGCTCGCCATCGCCACCGCCAAAGGCAAGCTTGCCGGCGAAGTTGGGCTCGGTAGCCGCAAGGATATCCGCGATGCCGTCTCCGCCGCCCGCGGTGCCAAGGCCTGGCCGGAGGCGACCGCCTATAACAGGTCCCAGGTGCTCTATTATCTGGCCGAGAACCTTTCCGGCCGCGCCGGCGAGTTCGCCGCCCGTCTCACCGAATTGACCGGCGCCACGCCCAAGGCCGCGCGGGAAGAGGTAGAACAATCCATCGAGCGGCTGTTCCTCTATGCCGGTCTGGCCGACAAATTCGAGGGCCGCGTGCACCAACCGCCCGCGCGTGCCGTGACATTGGCGCTGCACGAGCCGGTCGGCGTCGTCGGCATCGTCGCGCCGGATGCCTCGCCGCTGCTCGGCCTGATCTCGCTGATTGCACCCGCACTTGCGATGGGCAACACCGTGGTCGCAGTGCCGTCGGAG
>NZ_RZRA01001263.1:0-1217 GCF_003998945.1 Mesorhizobium sp. M7A.F.Ca.CA.003.01.2.1
GCCGCATGGTGCGCGATCCCGACGGCATCGAAGGCAGCGTCACCGAAGCCGAAGGGCTCGGCCTGCTCGACATCGAAACGGTGATGGAGCCGGAAAAGACGGTGCGCAACGTCAGCGCCCGTTCGGTGCCGTTCGACCTGCCGCTCGAAGGCTATGAAATCCATCTCGGCCGCACCACCGGGCCGGATACGCTGAGGCCGTCTGCAGTCATCAATGGCATCGATGACGGGGCAGTGTCGGTCGATGGCAAGGTGATCGGCACCTATATGCACGGTCTGTTTGGCGCCGACGGCTTTCGCGGAAGATTCCTCGAAAGCCTCGGCATCAAGGGCGGCGGCATCGATTACCGAGCCGAGGTCGAGCGGGCGCTGGACGAGGTCGCAGCCGAGCTGGAGACCCATCTCGACTGCGACGCGATCTTTGCACTGGCGCGGTAATTCGCGGTTGGCTCAGCCCTTGTCGCCTGCCTTCGGCCAGTAGGTACCGAAGGACCAGACGTTGCCTTCCGGGTCGCGGCAGATGAACTCGCGGCTGCCATAGTCGCGGTTGGTCAATTCCTGGATGATCGTGGCGCCAGCCTTCCTGCCCTTGGCATAGGCGGCATCGGCATCATCGACGGCGATGTAGATCGACTTGCCGCCGCCTGAGCCGGGTTCGCCGACCATCTTGCCGTAGTCGTCGTCGCGCACGGTGCCCAGCATGATCATCGAGGAGCCGAAGACCAGTTCGGCATGGTGCACGACGTCGCCTTCGCCATAGCGGGCCCGGACGCTGAAGCCGAAGGCTTCGCCCAGCCAGTCGATCATCTTTGCCGCGTTCCTGTAGCGCAAGGCGGGGTAGAGGCGGGGCGCTTCGGTGGTGGTGGTCATGTCGATCTCCTTCAGTGGGGTTGGTCGATGCCCCACTGTGGGTAAAGGCCGTTCCGGCGTCTTGAAGAAATGTTACCTGGCCGAGATTCCGGTTGGTGTCTCGCCGGCGAGGTCGCGGAATTCGCGTACCAGATGCGCCTGGTCGGCATAGCCGCAATCGGCTGCGATATCGGCCCAGTCGACGGCCTGCTGCCTCGACAGGCCGAGCGCGCGGTTGAAGCGGACGATGCGCGACAGTGTCTTGGGGCCCATGCCGATGGCGTTGGAAAAACTGCCGGCGAGATGTTTGCGGCTCCAGCCCAGCCTTTCGGCGATCGATGCAATGCGGGTCCGGCCGCCGGATGTGAT
>NZ_RZRA01001264.1:0-1214 GCF_003998945.1 Mesorhizobium sp. M7A.F.Ca.CA.003.01.2.1
CGATGCGCTGCGCATCAAGGCAGCGTATTTCAACAATGATGTCGAAGATTACATCGATGGCGTTACCCTGTCGCGGTTTGACCCGACAGCCGGTTGCCCGAGCGGACCCGGTATCCCGATATGCTTCCAGTACCAGAATTTTGCCAAGGCCAAGATCGACGGCTTCGAACTGGAGGGCGTCTATGATGCCGGATGGGGCTATGCCGGCCTCTCGGCTTCAATCACCAATGGTCACACCATTTCCTACAAGGGTGTGGAAGCGGATCTCGCCACGATCCCATCATCCCAGGTCACCGCGCAGCTCGGCTTGCGCTTCCTCGAGGACAAGCTGACCGTCGGCGGCGAAGTGCAATACAATGGCAAGCCCAAGGGCAATCCGATCGCCGAGGACTACACGCTGGTCAATGCCTTTGCCAGCTACCAGGCGACGGACAATTTGAAGATTGATTTCCGCGCCGACAATCTGTTCGATGTCAAATACGCCAACCCGCTTAACCTGACCACGGCTGGCCAGCCGCCGCAGCCGGTTTTCGCGGCCTACGAGCCCGGCATAACGCTGAAGCTGGCGGCAACGATGCGGTTTGGAGGCTGATTGCCATGACGAGCTTGACGACACCCCTTCGTCTGCTGACCTCGATGCTGGCGATGTCGCTTGCGATGGTTTCGGCGTGGGCGCAAGAGTCCGCGCCGGCCCCCACGCTCACCCTGGAACTCAATGGCGCGCAACCTTCCGACAAGGGTTGCCGCCTGAGGTTCGTGGTCAACAACAATCTCGGCGCCGACCTGTCCAAGGCTGCCTTCGAGATCGCCTTGTTCAACGAGGCAGGCGTCGTCGACCGGCTGACCGTGCTCGATTTCAAGGAATTGCCGGCCGGCAAGACCAAGGTGACGCGTTTCGATCTGGCCGGCACCGAGTGCTCGAAAGTCAGCCGCGTGCTGATCAACAGCGCGACCGAATGCACCGGTACCGGCGTCGAACCGAACGCCTGCATGCGCAAGCTGAAGACGGACACCAAGACCGGTATCGCCTTCGGCGTCTGAGGTGGGACTGCATCCCGCATTCCTGCAAAACAAAACGGTGTGGCCAGCTGCCGGCCACTGCCGACTGCCGCTGCGAGCGAACGATCTTGATTTGACAATTCTGCTCTTGTCGCTGCAGGTCTCGCGGCGAGACATGCAGGATATCAGCCCCCTTTCCGAAGCCGGCGCCGAGC
>NZ_RZRA01001265.1:0-1212 GCF_003998945.1 Mesorhizobium sp. M7A.F.Ca.CA.003.01.2.1
CGGTCGACACCAGGATCGAGAAGGGTTTCGACCTCGCCAAGCTGATCGGCGACGGCAAGCTCGCCATGGGAGATTTCAAGGCGGTGCCGGCCGGCAAATACGGCAAGGCCGCGCTTGAATCGCTCGGCGTCTGGTCCTCGGTCGAGGGCAAGGTGGCGCAGGCCGAAAACGTGCGCGCGGCGCTGAAACTGGTTTCGACGGGCGAAGCCGCCCTTGGCATTGTCTATGCCACCGACGCGCATGCCGAAAAGGGGGTCAAGGTGATCGGCACCTTCCCGGAGGATTCGCATCCGCCGATCATCTATCCGGTTGCCCAGACCGCCGATTCGAAGGACAAGGATACGCCGGCTTTCCTGAAATGCCTGCAGTCGGCCAAGGCGGCCGCGCTGTTCAAGGATCAGGGATTTACCGTGCTCGCGCCGAGCAACTGAGTTCCAAGGGGCACTATGAACTGGCTGCTGGACCTCACTCCCGACGAATGGAATGCGGTCCGGCTGTCCATCAAGGTGGCAACGGTGGCGATGCTCGCCAGCCTGCCGCCGGGCATCTTGATCGCGCTTCTGCTTGCCCGGGGACAGTTCTGGGGCAAGACGGTTCTCAACGGGCTGGTGCATCTGCCGCTGATCCTGCCGCCGGTGGTGACCGGCTATCTGCTGCTGCTCACCTTCGGCCGGCGCGGTCCGGCCGGTGCCTTCCTGGCCGAGCATTTCGGCATCGTCTTCTCCTTCCGCTGGACAGGTGCGGCGCTGGCTTGCGGCGTCATGGGCTTTCCCCTGATGGTGCGGGCGATCCGGCTGTCGATCGAGGCGGTGGACCGTAGGATGGAAGCGGCGGCGGGAACGCTCGGCGCCAATCCGCTCTGGGTGTTTGCCACCATCACGCTGCCGTTGATCCTGCCCGGGCTGATCGCCGGCGCCATCCTGGCCTTCGCCAAGGCGATGGGCGAGTTCGGCGCCACCATCACCTTCGTTTCCAACATTCCCAATGAGACGCAGACATTGCCGTCGGCGATCTACACCTTCACGCAGGTGCCGGGTGGCGATGAAGGGGCGCTCCGCCTGACGCTGATTTCCATTGTCATCTCCATGGCAGCACTTGTGGCTTCGGAGGTGCTGGCGCGGCGTGTCGGCCGGCGGCTGGACATCGAATGAGCGTTCTCGTCGACATCAGCCATCGGCAGGGCGGTTTCGCCATCGGCGCCCGCTTCGAAAG
>NZ_RZRA01001266.1:0-1211 GCF_003998945.1 Mesorhizobium sp. M7A.F.Ca.CA.003.01.2.1
GCCCCATAGATGAAGAAACCGGCGCCTAGCTGGTTCACGCCCGCCTGCAAGAAAGAGGCGGCCGGATCAGCGTCCGGCGCGCCAGTTGCGGTCAGGAGCGAGAAGATCGTTCCGATCGACACGTTGGTGTCGATGTTGGAAGAGCCGTCGAGCGGGTCGATCGCAATGGCGAGTGGCGCTTGCCTGTCGAGCAGGACTGGCTGCTCCAGCTCCTCGGAGGCGTAAAGCGCCACCGGCGCACGGCGCATGGCGTCGAGGAAGATGTCGTCGGAGAAGACGTCGAGATCCTTCTGGACGTCGCCGTCGGCATTGGCGCCACGGGTCTCGGCAAAGGCGGCGCCGAGCACCCCTTGGTTGATGGTGTTGCGGACCTTGATGGCGGCCTGTGTCAACTGACGGACGGTCGTCACAACGGCCGAGCGGAATTCGTCTGGCTGGCCGAGATAGGAGTTCAGAAAAGCGTCGAGCGTTGCCGCTGGCATCGTAACCTCCCCTCCGGCCGCATCTCCTCGGAGCGGCTGGACTGGAGGAATGGAAACAAACGTCACACGATAAGTAAAATTCAATAACTTTACCTGGTCAGTAAAAATAACTTAGTATGCGACATGAGAAACCTCACGCTCAAGCATTTCAAGACCGTCCAGGCAATCATCAAGTGCGGCAAAATTGTCAGCGCAGCCAAGATGTTAGGCCTGTCTCCTCCAGCGCTGACAATCCAACTGCGACAAGTGGAGGAAGAATTCCAGCTGGCTCTGTTCGACCGAACGTCGGACGGCATGCGTCCCACTGCCGCAGGTCTGGCTTTCGTCGAGACAGCGCAGGTTATCGAGGAGCATCTCGGTTTGCTCGAAGACAAGATGGATGCCATCAAGGGCGTACGCACCGGCAGCTTGAGGCTCGGCGTCGTTTCCACAGCCAAATATTTCGCGCCGCGGCTGATGGCTGCGTTCATGAAGGACCATCCCGACATCGACATGCGGCTTGCCATCGGCAATCGTGCCCAGACGATCGACAACCTCAGGAACCACGACATCGATATCGCGCTGATGGGGCGTCCGGCGAAAGAGGTTCCGGTGCGTGCTTCGGTCTTCGGTGATCATCCGCTGGTCATCATCGCGCCGCCCGACCATCCCTTGGTGGCGGCGCGCGATATCTCCAAGGAGCGGATTGCCGAGGAGCATTTCCTTATTCGCGAGCCCGGCTCCGGAACC
>NZ_RZRA01001267.1:0-1210 GCF_003998945.1 Mesorhizobium sp. M7A.F.Ca.CA.003.01.2.1
GTAGTAGACCGTCGAATTGCGGTCGTAGAAGCTGGTTCCTGACGACAAGCCGCCGGGATAGATGGCGGTGAACGGCCCCTTGACCAGCGAGTCGCCGAGCGCCTTGCGGTCGAGCGCCATGGTGACGGCCTTGCGGAAATCCTCGTTGCGGTTCAGCTCGCGGATCGCCTGGCCGCGTTCGTCCGGATTGCCCCAGCCATTGGCGGAAAAATTAAAGCGCAGATTGTAGCCGATGAGCCGCGGGCCGAAAGCAAGACGGGCAGGCGCGTTCGCCTCCGCCGCACGCTTCAGCGAGGCGACGAAGTTTTCCGGCTGCTCCAGATTGGAAAAATCAGCCGCGCCGGCCACCGCCTGGACGTCGCGATCGGCCCAGGTCGACAGCTTGTAGTGCAGTTCGTTGAGATAGGGCAGTTGATTGCCCTTTTCGTCGACCTTCCAGTAATAGGGATTTCGGCGCATGACGATGATGTCGTCCGGCCGGTATTCGACCGGGACCCAGCCGCCCATCACCGGCATGTTCATGAATTCCGGCGGGAAGGCATTTTTGAACTGGTCATAGGTGTTCTTCGAATATTTCGGATGCTGCGGCTTCAGGATGTGCGCGGGACCAGGACAGAAGGTGCCGTAGGCCATGGCATACAGGTACTGCTTCGGGAAGGCGTCCTTGAAGGTCCATTCGACGGTGTAGTCGTCGATCTTCTTCAACGTCGTGCCGACGCCGAAGGTTTCCGGCGTGGCGCCGTTCAGCGGCGAGACGTTGGGATCGACGACCTCGTCGTCCCAGTAGAACATGACGTCGTCGGCATTGAACGGCACGCCGTCCGACCACTTCGCGCCTTCGATGAGGTGCATGGTCAGCTTGTGGCCATCGCTCGACCAATCCCAGCTCCTGGCCAGGTTCGGCAGCGGCTCGGTGTCCTTGGCCTCGACCTGGAACAGCGGGGCGGTGCGCGTCAGGCATTCGGAGAGGCCGATGTCGATGCCGCCCCAGCCTTGCGTCTGACCGGCGCCGTAGTTCCAGCCTTCCGGCCGCCCTCCGATGACGTGGCGCATCGTATCGCCATAGACGCCGATGCCGTCTTGCATATTGCCCGTCTTGAAGACCAGCGGCTCCTTCGGCAGCCTGTCTCTCACCGGCGGAAGCTTGCCGGTCTTGACGTATTTCTCGGTGACCCAGTCGGGCTCGTGATATTCGGGAAGCGCCTTGAAC
>NZ_RZRA01001268.1:0-1209 GCF_003998945.1 Mesorhizobium sp. M7A.F.Ca.CA.003.01.2.1
GTCATCAAGCGGCGCGTTGCCATTCTCGACCATGAAAAGGTCAATGTGCGCGTCACCGTCTTCGTGTCGATCCGCACCAATTCGCATAGCCATGAATGGCTGCGGCGTTTCTCGGAAGTCATCCAGGAGTTTCCCGAGGTGGTCGAGTTCTACCGCATGAGCGGCGACGTCGATTATCTCCTGCGCGTCGTGGTGCCCGACATCGCGGCCTATGACGCCTTCTACAAACGGCTGATCGCCAAGATCGAAATCCGTGATGTGTCGTCGTCCTTCGCCATGGAGCAGATCAAGTACACGACCGAAATCCCGCTCGACTACATGGTTCTGGACAAGGAATCGGGTGCCAACGCTGCCTGAGCTGAACGTCACATAAAGTCGTCCCGCTTAGTTCTTCTTTTTGTTGAGGAAACTCCAGGGTGAGTTCACCGGCAGCGTGATCGTATCCGGCACGGTCTCGACGCTCACCACATCTGCCTTGCGCACGCTGTAGCCAGACTGGATGATGCTGACGCCGTCGAGGATGAACAGCTGGCTCTTCTCCATGTCCGGCTTCAGCGCGCCGGTGACCGCTACAGGCTGATAGGCCTCGGACATCTTGTAGGGACGGGCCGGCGTAACCAAGACAATCTGGTTGGGCGGCGGCGTCGGCATGTGACTGCAGGCACCCGTCCAGGGTACCAGCAGGAACTGGTAGACAAGATCACCGTCGCGATCGACCGGCAATGCGTAGCCGGCTAGCTGAATGCTTTTGTCCTGAAGATTGACGGACAGCGTTTCGCCATGGTCGGGCAATTTTGCCGCGATCATCGGCAGCCCGACGTTTTCGGCGGCGGATTGCGTAGCCGGACGCAGATCCTTCCAGAATATGTGCGCAGTCTCGGCCGAGGCATCGGCGGCAGCGGACACAAACAAAGCGGCAGCGAGCGCCAGGGTTGATTTTAGAGGATTGCTCATCGGCCGCTTCCTTTGAGCCTCAAGTAAAGACGCCGCTGCCAAAGACGTCAACGCTCGAGGCGCATCACATGTCGGCAGCCACTTCACATGTCGGCGAGATCCTGACATGGCGGAACGCGCGCCGTCAGCCTTTCCTGGCGGCGATCCGCGCGAGCGTCTTGGCATTGGTCAGCTCCCTTACGGCGTCCTTGCCGATCCAGCGCGCCGTCTTGTCTGCCGACTGCGCCAGTCGTTCGGCGACAGCCAGGGCGGCAC
>NZ_RZRA01001269.1:0-1208 GCF_003998945.1 Mesorhizobium sp. M7A.F.Ca.CA.003.01.2.1
GTGCTGGTCGTTGAAATAGGTCGCTGCGATCGTTTGGCGACTGTCGGCTGGATTGATTGCTGGCCGCATCGGCGCTCGCTTATCTGGAGGACGTTTGGCGCGGATGAAATCCGGCAGGACCCGCCGGTTTTTCAGGCACGCCAAGACAGCCATTGCTCCACGGCTTGGTTCTGTCCGGAAACTGCATTATCTCAGGTGCAAGCTGCATCTCAGGCGCAAGCTGCGTAAGGAAAAACTGCCATGTCCGTCACCAAGGAAATCGTCACCGAGCGTCTGAAGACGGTCAACGGGCCGGATTTCACCGGCAACATCGTCGACCTCGGCATGGTTTCGGAAATTTTCATCGCCGACGGGAAGGTCTTCTTCTCGATTACCGTTCCCGCCGCCCGCGCCCAGGAAATGGAGCCGCTGCGCGCCGCTGCCGAGCGTGTCGTCAAGGCGATCCCCGGTGTCGCCGGCGCCGTCGTCGCGCTGACGGCGGAGAAGAGGGGCGGCGGCATGGAGGCGCCGGTTCCATCGCGCCCCGCACCCAGGCCCGTTCCGCCGGCTGCGCCCGCTGCCGCCGCGCCGCGTGCGGCTCCGCACGCGCCGGCCTCGCACAGCTCGGGCAAGCGTGGCGTGCCCGGTATCGAAGCGATCATTGCCGTTGCTTCCGGCAAAGGCGGCGTCGGCAAGTCGACCACCGCCGTCAACATCGCGCTCGGCCTCGCCGCCAACGGCCTGCGCGTCGGCGTGCTCGATGCCGACATCTACGGCCCGTCCATGCCAAGGCTGCTCAACATCCACGGCCGGCCGCAGACCGTCGACGGCAAGATCCTGAAACCGATGGAGAATTACGGCCTGAAGGTGATGTCGATGGGTTTCCTCGTCGACGAGGAAACGCCGATGATCTGGCGTGGCCCGATGGTGATGTCGGCACTGACGCAGATGCTGCGTGAAGTCGAATGGGGTCGGCTCGACGTGCTCGTCGTCGACATGCCGCCCGGCACCGGCGACGCGCAACTGACCATGGCCCAACAGGTGCCGCTGGCTGGCGCCGTCATCGTCTCGACGCCGCAGGACCTGGCCCTGATCGACGCGCGAAAAGGCCTCAACATGTTCAAGAAGGTCGACGTGCCGCTGCTCGGCATCGTCGAGAACATGAGCTATTTCATCGCCCCGGACACCGGCAAGCGCTACGACATCTTCGGTCATGGCGGGGCGCGGCG
>NZ_RZRA01000126.1:0-8285 GCF_003998945.1 Mesorhizobium sp. M7A.F.Ca.CA.003.01.2.1
GGGAATAGGGGAGTAAGGCAGTAGGGCAGTATGTGCGCGGAAAGTCGCGCTCACGAAATGCCACCCTACTGCCCTACTGCCCTACTGCCCTACTGCCCTACTGCCCTACTGCCCTACTGCCCTACTGCCCTACTGCCCTACTGCCCTACTTCACAACCAGCCATTCTTCCTGAACCGCCAATACAGAAACGCGCAGATCAGCGCGATCGTGGCCAGAACCACCGGATAGCCGTATTCCATCTTCAGTTCCGGCATGTCGCTGAAGTTCATGCCGTAAATGCCGGCGAGCGCCGTCGGCACCGCCAGGATTGCGGCCCAGGAAGCGAGCTTCTTGGTGTTGGCCGTTTCCTGACTCTGGCCGACCAGCAAGCTCGCCTCGAAAGCGAATGCCAGCACCTCGCGCAGGCTGTCGATCTTCTCCTGAACGGTGCGGATGTGATCGGTGACGTCGCGGAACAGCGGATGCATGGCGGTGTGGATCTGCGGCAGCTCGGCGCTGGTCAGCCTTCGGCAGACTTCGACCAGCGGAAGCGCGGCATTGCGCAGGCGCAGGAGATCGCGGCGCAGCATATAGAGCCGCTCTATGTCGGGAGCGGTCATCGGCTTCAGCAGAACCTTGTCCTCGATCGCCTCGACCTCGTCCTCGATCTGCTCGAGCACCGGCATGTAATTGTCGACGATGAAATCGAGGATGGCATAGAGGACGAAATCCTCGCCCTTGGCCAGCGAGTGCGGGCAGCTTTCCCAGTGCTGACGAACGGCGGCATAGGACGTCGAGGGACCGTGCCTGACGCTGACTATGTAGCCTGAGCCGACGAACAAATGGGTCTCGCCGAAGGTGACCCGGCCCTCGATCAGCTGCGCGGTGCGGGCGACGATGAACAAGGCGTCGCCATATTGCTCGATCTTCGGCCGCTGGTGCGGGTGCTCGGCATCCTCGATCGCCAGCTCATGCAGGTGAAACTGCGCCTGGACGCGCAGCAACAGGTTACGGTCGGGCTCCAACAGGCCGATCCAGACGACGTGACCGGATTTTTTTGCCCATTCGCCGGCTTCCTCGATGGGAATGTCGGCGATGCGGCGGCCCGCGGTGTAAACGCCGCAAGCGATAATGCCGGATATCGGCGCAGGCGCCGGGGTCAGGTTCCGAACATTTTCCATCACGACCTCCCGGAGCAAATCCACGGACGAGGATAGAGGCAAAGCCCGGAAAGCTTATCGTAAATCGGGTGACGGTTCGAGAGGCGGCGTTCACTTCACCGGCTGCGTCTCGGAAAGGCTGATTTTGTCGGTCTTGTCGCCCTTGGGCCGCTCAGCCGGCAACTGATCGCCGGTGACGATGTAGTAGATGGTCTCGGCTATGTTGGTGGCGTGATCACCGATACGCTCGATGTTCTTGGCGCAAAACAGCAGATGCGTGCAGGGCGTGATGTTGCGCGGATCTTCCATCATGTAGGTCAGCAATTCGCGAAACAGCGATGTGTACATGGCGTCGATCTGGTCGTCACGATCGCGCACGAAGCCGATCTTCTCCACCGAACGGGACGCGTAGACGTCGAGCACTTCCTTGAGCTGGGTCAATGCCAGGTTGGACAGAGCCTCGAGGCCGCGGAACAGGCTGGTCGGCTGGCGTCCGTCGGTGACGGCGACAACCCGCTTGGCAACGTTCTTGGCGAGATCGCCAACCCGTTCGAGGTCGGCGGAGATGCGGATGGTCCCGACTATCTCGCGCAAATCCGCCGCCATCGGCTGACGCTTGGCAATGATGATGATCGCCTTGTCGTCGATTTCGCGCTGGCCCTCGTCCAGTACGGTATCGTCGCGGATGACCTTCTGGGCAAGGCCCGGGTCGGCATTGACGAGAGCGGTGACCGCCTGTTCGACCATGCGCTCGGCATGGCCACCCATCGCGGCGATGCGCTTCGACAGATATTTCAACTCCTCGTCATAAGCGCTGACGATGTGCACGGACTGCATGGCAAATGCCTTCCCACGGGGTGTTTTGATTTTGAGTCGTTTCCTCGAATCCCCGCTGATACGCTAGCCGGATGACAGAAAAAAGAAACAGTGCCCTTGAATTAGGGCGATATCAGTGCGCCGGCAAATGAACCGAGAATGCCGCGCCGTTGCCGACTTCGGACTTGATCGAAAGCCGGGCGTTGTGGCGCGTCAGGATATGCTTGACGATCGACAGGCCGAGGCCGGTGCCTTTCTGGGTCCGGCTGGTCTCGACATCGACGCGGTAGAAGCGCTCGGTAATGCGCGGAATGTGCTCCTCGGGAATGCCAGGGCCAAAGTCCCTGATCGTCACGTCGATGCCCGGCTCTGGTCCGGCATCGCTATGCGCTATGGATACAACCACGCGCCCACCCGACTGCCCGTATTTGCAGGCGTTTTCCAGGAGGTTCTCGAAAACCTGGAAAAGCTCATCGCGATCGCCAGGCACATGAAGCGGTCCGTCGGCGTAGCGCCGCTCGATGGCAACGGCGTTTTCGCTGGCCAGCGGTCCGAGCGAGTCGATGACGCTGTCGACGGTCTGGCGCAGGTCCACCTCGGTTCCCGGCTTCAGATAGGGTTTCATCTCGAGCCGCGACAGCGACAACAAATCGTCGATCAGACGCGCCATGCGGCCAGTCTGGCTCTGCATGATCTGCAGAAACTGGTCGCGCGCCGCCGCGTCGTTGCGGGCTGGCCCGCGCAGCGTTTCGATAAAGCCGGCGATGGAGGCAAGTGGGGTGCGCAGTTCGTGGCTGGCATTGGCGATGAAGTCGGCGCGCATGCGGTCGATCCTGCGCGTTTCGCTCTGGTCCTTGAACACCAGCACATAGAGATCGGTGGCGTGACCGACCGAGGACACGCTCACCCGGTAAGCCCGTTCGACCGGCAGCTTCTCCGTATAGTCGACGATATCGGAGGCGACATCGCCCGATAGCACGCCATCCAGCAGAGCCTGCATTTCCGGCGCCCGGAATTTCAGCGACAGCGACATGCCTGGCGCGATGCCGCCGAAAGCGGCGAAGGCGGCGGCGTTGGCATGGACGATGGTGGCAGCCCGGTCGAAGATGATCAGCGGATCGGCGACGGCGGCGGCCAGATATTCACCCGAGAGCCTCTGCAGGCCGGTGGCCTCGATGGCGGCTCCGCTGCCAGTGGATTGGCGCGCGCCGGCGGCCGGCAGTATTGCCGCTGCAAATAGCAACAGCAGCGCCGCGAGGACGACATAGGCTGAAATCCCGGCCAAGGCATAAACGGCGACGACCGCGACGACGCCGGCCGCAAGCAGCCAGCGGCTGTTCCACAGCCGTGCGGCCATGGTTTGCGCGATGCCTCTCTGCTCTGTGTCCAGGTCAGCCATCTGCCCGCGGGCCCGCACCCCATGCCTTCGCACCCGGTCCACGGTGGCGGAAAAACTTCCACTAGACCGTTCCGGAGGCTCCCCATAGCATGAGTCCGGAAGCTGGAAAGGGTTCGTCTCGATGAAAAAAGCCAAGGAAAGTCCCGCCGCGCCAACTTCGGGGCCGCTGAAGATCAGGATCGGCGGCAAGGAACGGGAGTTCGACATCGAAAACCCCGTGCTTCCCGACTGGGTCGAGGACAACAAGCTGACTGCCGGCGGCTATCCCTACGACAAGAAGATGAAAAGTGATGAGTATGACGAGACGCTCGAGAAGCTGCAGATCGAGCTGGTCAAGGCGCAGGCCTGGCTGCAGTCGACCGGCAAACGGGTGATGGCGCTGTTCGAGGGCCGCGACGCTGCCGGCAAGGGCGGCACGATCTTCGTGGTGCGCCAGTACCTCAATCCGCGCACGGCACGCAACGTGGCGCTGACCAAGCCGACCCCGACCGAACTGGGGCAATGGTACTACCAGCGCTATGTCGACCACTTCCCGACTTCAGGCGAATTCGTCACCTTCGACCGCTCCTGGTACAATCGCGCCGGCGTCGAGCCGGTGATGGGTTTCTGCACGCCGCAGCAGCACGAGCAGTTTCTCGACGAGACGCCGCATTTCGAGCGGATGATCTCCAACGAGGGGATTCACTTCTTCAAATTCTGGCTGAACATCGGCCGGGAAACGCAGCTCGAGCGCTTCCACGACCGCCGCTACAGCCCGCTGAAGAGCTGGAAGTTTTCGCCCATCGACGTTGCGGGCATCACCAAGTGGGACGACTACACCAAGGTGCGCGACACAATGTTCGAGCGCACCCACAAGGAATTCGCGCCGTGGATCATCGTACGGGCCAATGACAAGCGGCGCGCGCGGCTTGCGGTCATGCGGCGCATCCTGTCGTCTCTGCCCTATGAGGGGCGCGATCTCGAAATCATCGGCAAGGAAGACAAGAAGATCATCGGCGAAGGGCCGTCATTCCTGGGAAAACAGGATTGACGCTTTTTTGCGTCGCGCGGCAGGAACCGCGCGACGCAATCATGATGCTTAAGCCGCCAGCCTGGCGATACGCTGCAATCGCCGCAGCGTCGTATCATCCTGCAGCGCCTGCTGGAAAAGCGAGATCTCCTGATCGATGCGATCGCAGAGGGCCTCGGTGTTCCCCTTCAGCAGGCCGCGCGTCTGCAGCAGGGCGGCGACCGGCTTCTTGACGAGCTGTCTTGCCCGACCAAGGGCCGCCTCCTCGACGGTGCCTCCCGGCACGATCTCCGCGACCAGGCCGAGCGCCCTGGCATCTTCGGCGCGAAGCGTGTCGCCGAGGCAGAAGAAGCGGAAGGCACCGGCGTAGCCGAGCTTCTGCGGCGCCAGGATGCTGGTCGCCGCATCCGGCACCAGGCCGAAATCGACGAACGGCACCCTGAACGTGCTCTCATCGGACGCGATCACCATGTCGCAATGGAACAGGATGGTGCAGCCGACACCGACGGCATCGCCATCGACGCAGGCAAGGATGGGCTTTGGAAACGTCGCCAGCGTGCGGAACAGGTCGGTGACGGCGGCGATCAGTTTCTGGTGCTTGGTGGCGTCGAGGAATTCGGAGAAGTCGCCGCCCAGACAGAAACAGCCTGCCAGGCCGCGCAAGACGACGACGCGAACCTCCTCATTGTCGGCTGCTTCATGGAAGGTCCTTGCCAGGCTTTCATAGGCCCTCCTGTCCAGCACCGGCCGGCCGTCACTCGACGACACGGTGACCACCAGCGTGTGGTTGCGAAGTTCAGGTTGCGGATGTGTGCTCATGACTGTCTCCGATCTCATGACGCACGCCTTTGCCCGAGCATGTCGGGATATCCCCTGGCCAGCACGGGAGCAAAATGATTGCGGCGCGACCGCACCACATCGAGTGTGTGCTCGTTGAAGGTCAGCAAGGTGGCGACCACCTGCTGGTTGCCATAGGTGCGCTGATAGCCAAGCGGGGTCGCCAGGAAATGCAGTTGCAAGGCGCGCAGCACCCACATCGGCTCGAACTCGATGATCACCTTGTCGACGCCGCGCTTCAGCCCCCACTCGACGAAACCGGCAATCAGTTCGGTGCCGACGGTCGAAACGCCGCGACGGCCATCGCGAAAACCGGGAGCCACCGCATAGCGGGTCAATTCCCAGATGTTTGGACCCGACGGCGGCGTTCCTTCGGAAAGATCGGTCAAGACCTCGGTCAGCAGATGTGGCCGCGTCGTCGGCAACATCCTCTGATAACCCGCCACTTCACCGCCCCTGATGACGATCTGATGGACCGCCTCGTCGTGATCGAACTGGTCGAGTTCGAGCCCGTCGGGGCGTCTGAGGTCATCCCACCCCATCTCCTCGACGAATATCTTGTAGCGCAAACGATGGACGGCCTCCCAAAGGTCGGGACGTTCCATCAATTCCTGGGTTGTAAGGGAAAAAAGCATTCCGCCGTCTCCTGCGTTCAGAGGAAGATACGGCCGTGCTTTGATGAGAAAATTGCGTGATCGCGTAGGCAAGGATTTCAGGTCGGCACGGCCGACCTAACTAATGTAGCCGCGCCGTATCGCTTCCGCGACGGCCTGCACCCTGTTGACGGCACCTAGTTTGCTTTTGGCGTTAAGAAGATGTTTCTCCGAGGTGTGTTCGGAAATGCCGAGGATTTGCGAAATCTCCCATTCGGACTTGCCGACGGCGGCCCATTGCAGGCATTCGCGCTCGCGCGGCGTCAGCACGATATGATCGATGGTCCTGTTCGCCATGGTGTGGAGTTGCATGGCGCGGCCAACCGCGTAGGTCGAGACCAGCGACACCTGGCCGAATTCGGCGGCGGACAATTCCACGGCCTCGCCGCCCAGCGACACCATGACGATCTGGCCGTCGAGCGTGATCAGCGGAAAGGCCAACCCATCGCGCAGTTTGAAGGCGCCGGCATCGCCCATCACCTCGCCGCTGCTCTTGTCTATGCGGATGCCTTGGGACGCTTCGTGCCACTGGAAGGGCGCCTGCAACTGTTTCATATGGCTGACGACCGGGTCATGATCGACATAGTTGCGCGCGACATAGCGCTCCAGCCACTCGCCAGGCCAATCGCAGAGAAGCACATGCTGCTTTTGCTGGCCGGCCGGCGTGCCTGGCTGCGGGACGGTTCCCGCCATCAGTGCGGTGAGACCGAAATCCGATGTTATGCCCAGCAGCCTTTCGCAGACCGCCGCCGCCGTTGCGGCGTGCTGCAGTTGGTCTATGTATTCCAGCGTGCGATCGAACTGACCCATCGCAACATCAACCCCATGTTGCCTTGTGCATTGCGGCCAATGATGCGTGCCTGATTTACACTTCGCCACCGACCACGGATTGCAAATCGCATACTTATTTTGTGGCTCCCTCTCATCGAGGCGACCGAAGCTGATTTGCAAACCGGCTAAATCATATCCTGAAATCGGCGTGTTGAAATCAAAAACCATTGTGCCTGTACCATTTTCGTACCAAAACCGGTGCGAGCACGACTGTGGCGGAGTTTTATCTTGGCGTTCCGGTGGAGGTCCTTCGCCTTTGCGATGCTGATCGGGTTGCTGTCGTTCGCCGACGGTGCGCGCGCCGCGGCGCCTCAGGTTCCGGTGCTGTGGGATGCCAAGGAGCGGCTGCCCAAGCCAGACCTTTCGAAGCTGCCCCGGCTGAGATTCCTCACCACCACGGACTTCCCGCCTTTCAACTTCCTCGACGGTGCGGGAAAGCTGTCCGGCTTCCACATCGATCTGGCACGCGCCATCTGCGCCGAGCTTGGCATTGTCGAAAAATGCCAGATCCAGGCCCTGCCCTGGGCCGAGCTGGAAGGCGCACTGCGGAAAGGCGAAGGCGAGGCGATCATCGCCGGCATCGCCGCCACACCGGAATCGCGCGCGACCTACGCCTTCTCACGCTCCTATCTGCAGTTTCCGGCGCGCTTCATCATGCCGAAGGGCAAGGCGCTGACCGAGCCCGTCTTTGACAAATTGCACGGCAAGCGTGTCGGCGTGATATCAGGCTCGGCGCATGAGCGCATGCTGCGCGACTATTTCAACACGGTCCAGGTCGTCCCTTTCGACAGGCCGGAAGAACTGTATGCCGATCTCAAGGCCGGCAAGGTCGACGCCGCCTTCGGCGACGGCATGCGCCTGGCTTTCTGGCTGGGCGGCTCGGACGCGGCGGGCTGCTGCCGCTTTGCCGGCGGGCCCTATCTGGCGCCCGAATATCTGGGCACGGGCATGGCCATCGCCACCAAGGCTGACAATCCGGCGCTGGCCGCAGCGATCGACTACGCGCTGCAGGAAATTTCAATGAAAGGCACGTTCGCCGAATTTTATCTGCGCTATTTCCCCGTCAGTTTTTTCTAAAGCCAAGGACTTTCAGGTCAGGGTACGCAGCCGCGCCTTGGCCGCGCGGCCGATGGCAGCAACCGTCAGCGTGTCGAGATCGAGCTGACGCCGGATCAGCTGCAGCACCCGCACCTCTTCCATGCGCATTTCGAGGTCGACGGCGGCAACCTCGAAGGCGGCGGCATAGGCGGTGTCGCGCAGCCGCTCGGGCAAGACCTCGGCGACTTCAGCCAGCACGCCCTCCAGCCCATCCTTTTCGTGCAGGCGCTTCTGGCAGCCCTGGGCGACGCCGACCAGCCTGTCGTGGTTGAAGTCCTCGAACACCGGCCAGGAGCGGACGACCTCGCCGATCCGCGCCAGTTCAACATCGGTCATGTCGCGGTCGGAGGCCGAGGTGATGACCATCAGATAGATCAGGGCTTCATGAGGTGTCGGCAATTTTTTCTCCTTGAACCGGGCCTCGAAGTTAGGAACGCCCGTTCTGCACCGCAAGGAAAAAGCGCCGCACGCGTTGACGCTCCGGCGCTGCACGCCTAGAGAC
>NZ_RZRA01001270.1:0-1208 GCF_003998945.1 Mesorhizobium sp. M7A.F.Ca.CA.003.01.2.1
CAATGTGGAAGTTGCGCTGCCAGCCTTCGGCCACGACGAAGGCTGGTTGGCCGACCGCCTTCCCGGCGCTGAATATTCGCAGGAGCAAGAGAATGCGCTTCGATCTGGTCGATCTCCGCCTGTTCCTGCTGGTGGCCGAACGCGGCAGCATCACCCATGGCGCCGAGCTTGCCGGACTGGCCCTGGCGTCGGCCAGCGCCCGCATCAAGGGCATGGAGGAGCGGCTCGGCGCGCCGCTGCTGGAGCGCCGGCGCCGTGGGGTGGTGCCGACGGCGGCCGGACAGGCGCTGCTGCATCATGCGCGCGCGGTGCAGAACCAGATCGAAGCGATGACCGGCGACCTCGCCGCCTATGCCACCGGCCTGCGCGCCCGCGTCCGGCTGATGGCCAACACCGCCGCCACAGCCGAGTTGCTGCGCGAGATCCTGCCCGCCTTCCTTGTCGCGCATCCCGGCATCGACATCGAGCTCGACGAGCGCCCCAGCCATGAGATCGCGCAAGCCGTGGCCAGTGGTGCGGCCGATCTCGGCATCGCCGCCACCTGGGCCGGCCTTGCGCACCTCGAGCAGAAACCGTTCTTCATCGACCGGCTGGTGGTGATCGCCGCGCGAAACCGGCCCGGCCTTGAAGGCCGCACCGTCAACCTCACTGAGCTTCTCGGCGAATCTTTCGTCGGCCTCAGCACCGGCCATGCGCTGCAGGAGCACATCGCCCGCCAGGCGGCCCGCCTTGGCGGCCATCTGCATATCCGCATCCACGTTCCCGGCCTCGACAATGTCTGCCGGCTGGTCGCGCAAGGTGCCGGCATCGCCATCGTGCCGGAAAGTGCCGCCCGCCGCTCGGCGCGGACGCTACGCACACTGCGGCTGACCGATGACTGGGCAACGCGCCAGCTCAACCTCTGCGCCCGCCGCTTCGACGAGTTGACACCGCAGGCAAAATTGCTCGCGACAGCGCTGGCGTGAGCCGGACAGCGAGCACCTATCCCCATCAGCGCTGAATCATTGCCTTGCTTTTCAAATGTTCGTGACGTAGCTTGTTTGCACATTGGCAAAAAAATCGCCAAACTTTTTTCCTTTTGTGAAAGACGGGGACTTTGCGGGAACATCTCGATCTGACCGATCGGCGGCTGGTCAAACAGCTGTCGCAGGACGCCCAGCCGGGCATCAACCGGATCGCCGAGATATTGGCGATTTCGGTGCCGACGG
>NZ_RZRA01001271.1:0-1207 GCF_003998945.1 Mesorhizobium sp. M7A.F.Ca.CA.003.01.2.1
CGATCCGCTGACCGTCAATATGGTGGTGACCAGCATCAGTTCAGGCGGCAGCAGCGGCGGCATCATTTTCGACGGCGTCGCCGGTACCTTCACCGTCACCGGCAACACGAGCGTTGCCGCGGCGACGACTGCCGGCATTATGGCGATCAACGCCGGCAACACCGGCGTCTTCACCTTCAACACGGTGACACTGAACAGCGCCGTCACGGCGGGCGGCGGCATTCAGGTGGCGAGCGGTACGCTCAACATCACCGGCCTCGCCAACATTGACACGACCACCGGCGTCGGCGTCTCGCAAACCGGCGGCACGGTCAGCTTCACCGGCGGCGTGACCATCGACACCGCCAGCGGCACCGGAATTGTTGGAACCGGCGGCACGATGGGCATCACAGCTACCGCTGCCGCAGAAACGGTGAGGGCGACCACCGGCCAGGCGATCAATCTCTCTGGCGTCGCCGCCAGCATCGCGCTCGATTCGACCAATTCGGTCGGCGGCGCCAACAATGTCAGGCTGACCAACGTCAGCGGCACGGTCGACCTCGGTTCCGGCGCGCTGAGCGGTGCAACGGGTACGGCGTTCCTGGTTTCGGGCGGTTCGGCCAATATCGATTACAATGGCACCATTACCCACACCGCCAACGCCACCGCGATCGACGTCCAGAACCACACCGGCACCGCCGGCGGCGGCAGCACGATCTCGTTCGACGGCGCCATAACATCGAATAGCTTTAGCGACGGCATCAACCTGGTGGCCAATGGCGGCACCAACGGCACGACGATCAGCTTCACCAACAAGCTGGCGATCGATACCTCAACCAGCGACACCACCGGCTTCAGCGCCACCGGCGGCGGCACGGTTACCGCCACCGGCTCCGGCAGCACGATCAATTCGGGGACCGGCACCGCGCTCGATGTCGAGAACACGAATATCGGCTCGGGGAACCTTGTCTTCCAGAGCATCACATCGAATGGCGGTAGCGCCAACGGCATCATCCTGGTCAATACCGGCACGGCGCTCGGCAATGGCGGCTTGCATGTGACTGGAAATGGCGCCAACGTCGGCGCGACCGGCGGGGGCGTCATCGCCAACAAGACCGGCGCCGATGGCAGCGCCACGCAAGGCACCGGCATCTACCTCAGCAATACGAAGGATGTGCAGCTCAATGGTCTGCAGCTGAACGATTTCGACAATTTCGGTATCCGAGGG
>NZ_RZRA01001272.1:0-1201 GCF_003998945.1 Mesorhizobium sp. M7A.F.Ca.CA.003.01.2.1
GTCTGTGGGCGGTGGACACGGAAGGGGTGGCGCGGGCGACCTCGAAACTGTTCTTCCGCGTGCCGATCGGCGCCGAAATGTGCGGTCCGCTGTTTGCGCCCGACGACCAGACCGCCTTCGTCGCCGTCCAGCATCCGGGCGATGGCGGCGAGGACTGGGAAGCGTTCGGCCGCCCGTCCTACTATGAGGATCTGTCGACGCGCTGGCCCGACTTCAAGCCCGACATGCCGGTGCGGCCGTCGGTGGTCGCCATCACCAGACAGGGCGGCGGCAAGATCGCGGTCTGATTGCCCTCCAGCATGGGGCGCAGCAGCGGAGCAGATTTGCACCGCTGCCGCCCTTTGAAGTCGCGGCATGG
This sequence comes from Mesorhizobium sp. M7A.F.Ca.CA.003.01.2.1, assembly GCF_003998945.1. NCBI lineage: Bacteria > Pseudomonadati > Pseudomonadota > Alphaproteobacteria > Hyphomicrobiales > Phyllobacteriaceae > Mesorhizobium > Mesorhizobium sp. M7A.F.Ca.CA.003.01.2.1. The sequence continues at coordinate 359 of NZ_RZRA01001272.1, forward strand.
GGTGAAGTCGGTCAAGCCTCGGGAAAGATTGGCAATTTAAACATGGCGCCCTAGGTCTTTATCAGGAGATCGCCATGTCGAAGTCCGTCTATGACCGTGGCTTGCTCAAGCCAGCCGATATCGCCAAGCTGCAGCGCGTGTTCGACGAGGCCTGCCGGCGGCGCGAGGCACATCCCGATTCCGCCGACGCGCGGGAAATCGCGCTTAACCTGCTCGCCCTGCACAATGCCGGCATGGAGGAAGAGGACATGCTGATGGAGGCCGTCGGTTTCCGGCGGCTGGAACCCAAATCAGCGTGATGCGCCGGGTTGGTGCGAGGCCGACCCTGCAATCCGTTTGGCGATCGCCTTGGCCAGGATACCGGCATTGGCGAAGCAGCCGCGAATGCTCGGCCGCATGCCGGTGAACCACAGACCGGGCAATTTCGGATCGGCTTGCCCGCCGTTGAAGAGCGGAACGCCCTTGGCGTCGAGCACGCCGAGCTTGCCGACCATCGGCTCCAGCCCGGTGCGGTAGCCTGTCGCGGCAATGACGATGTCAGGATAGATCAGGCTGCCATCGGCCAGGATCACGCCGTCACGGGTGAATTCCCTTATGCCAGGTACGACGGTGATCTTGCCGGCCTTTATGGCGCTGACGGCGCCGTCGTCGGCGGCGATCGCGGTGTAATCCGAGGTCAGGCGGCTGGCGCCGCCCGCAGGCGCGGGCGGCAGGCCGAATTTGGTCAGGTCGCCGAAAGCCAGGCGCTGCGTCGCCGACATCACCGCGTCGGCGACCCGCAACGGCAAGCGAGCCATGAACGGCGAAAGCCGGTGCACGGCGATCTTGCCGATGCGCTTGGGC
>NZ_RZRA01001273.1:0-1200 GCF_003998945.1 Mesorhizobium sp. M7A.F.Ca.CA.003.01.2.1
CTTCGAGAGAGCATAAAGCCGCGATGTCTTCAGCTTTCTGTTATAAACCACCAGGGATTTGCCATCTGCAATCACGCTGATCCCTGATTGGCCTGCATAGTTGAATCGGATCTTGCCGGGGCGTTGTAGAAAAAACCTGCCACGGGTCCTCTCCGCATTTGGACCCGACTGGACGAAGTCCCCGGACATGGACTTTACCGATGAGAGGTGATCGGCAATCGTCTTGCCATCAACAGGCGCGGCGGAGATCGCGGCGGTGGATGCCGCATACATCGCGGCAGCGCTGGCAACGGCGAACCAGCAACCCAGCAGTACTTTGATCCGATAGCCCATCGCTTATCCCACCTCCGGAGCAGGCGCGTGATCGAAAGAGATCACGCGCCTCCAGGTCAGTAACCCTCCGGGCATCGTGCAACGTAAACCCGGCCATACTGATCGCGATATCTGCACTGGCCGGCTTCGCTGGCGTGCCCGATGACGGCCCCGGCTATCGCGCCAACCGCACCGCCAACAACCGCCCCTTGCACAGGATCGCCGGCCACCGCGGCGCCTACCGCTGCGCCACCCAAGCCGCCGACGGCAGCGCCTTGTTCTGTACGGGAGCACGCCGAGAGCGGAATGAGCAGGCTCAAAATGAGCAGCGTCTTTTTCATTGGTTCTCTCCTGGGCTACTATTAGCCAAAGCTTAAATGCTCAAGAAAGCTTTTCGATCCATCGTGGGTTGCCTGTCCGTCAAGCGCCGGGCCGTGGCGGACCCGTGTGCCCTCCGGCTCAAACGCCTGCAATCGCCAAAAGCCAGGCCAGGATATCGAGCAGCAGAAACAGCAGCGCAATCTGCAGCGCCACCCGCAGCCGCTGGATAATTCGCCAGTTGCCGGCCATGTCCGCCTTGATGCGAAGCGCAAGCGCGCGGCGCATGGCCGACATCGTCGTCGGCCTGTCGCCGTCGACATATTGATCAAGCAACTTTTCGGGATCGAAGCGGAATGTGTATGGGTGGTAGGGCCAAAGAATGAAGACGATCAGCCCGCCAATGCCGAACAGCAGGGCCACCGCAATCCAGTCCCAAGGCCCAAGCCCGTTGGAAAGGGCCGCACCGCCAAGCAACGAGTTTGCGAAGGCGGTGGCGAAGACAAGGCTGCCGGCGCGGCTGCTCATGTTCTCCACAAGGGTTTGCTGTTGCGTGAGACCTCTCACTGC
>NZ_RZRA01001274.1:0-1199 GCF_003998945.1 Mesorhizobium sp. M7A.F.Ca.CA.003.01.2.1
GGCTCATTCCAAGCATGTTGCGGCGAAGCCGAATGCGACTGCCAACATGGATGTCGATCGGATTCGGTTTCTTCTTGTTATCTTCTGTCATTTTTTCCTCGCCGAATTTTTTCGGCTTTCTCTATTTTTTTTCCTGCCCAAACAAAGCCGGAGGCAACTGCCCCAACAGAACGATCCACCGGCTTCGAGAAATTTTCAGGCACTTACAGTATGAGTTTCTAATGTGTTGGCTGTCAATTCACCCGTAGCCTTTGCCTTACGTTCAACAGCGCTGCCCCAACGGCAAACAGCAACATGATCAGCATTCCGTTAATGCGCCGTTGGCCGGGAGATATGAGCGCCTGTCCGGAAATCGGTATGTGGGCATCGATGGCGCCGCGCGCGTCGATAGCAAGCGCATCGACGATGCGCCCGCGCGGATCGACGACGGCCGAGATGCCGTTGTTGGCGGCACGCACCAATGGCAATCCATTTTCCACCGCACGGATCTGGGCCTGCCTGAAATGCTGATACGGACCCGGCGTGTCGCCGAACCACGCATCATTGGTAACGTTCACAATAAGCTGCGCTGACGCAGCGTCAACTGCCACAAGATCGGGAAAGATCACCTCATAACAGATAAATGGCAGCGCACGGATGCCGTCGGGTAGCGTGATGGCGTGCCGCTCATTGCCGGCCGCGAAACTCATCGGCCCGGCAACCAGTTGCTCGATGCCGAAACGCTGGAGCAGATCGGCGAAAGGCAGGTATTCGCCGAACGGCACCAGGTGAACCTTGTCGACGGCGTCCGTGATTTCACCCTTGTCGTCGATCGCCACCACGGAGTTGTAGTAGCGGCTGTCGGCATTTGCGGCCGAGCCGCCTTCCTCGCGGACGACGCCGGCAATCAGCATCTGGCCGGGTCCGAGCATATCCCCCAGCGCCGTCAATGCGTCCGGACGCTCGGTGAAGAGGAACGGCACCGAGGTTTCGGGCCACAGGATCAGTTGCGGCTTTTGATGGCCTGGATCCGGCGCCTTGCCCGAGAGCCCCATCAGGACCGCGAAGATGCGGTCGCGCACCGAGGCATCCCATTTTTCCGACAGGTCCACGGCCGGCTGGACAATGCGGACATCCAGGCTGCGTGAAGCTGGCGATTCGGGAGCGGCAAGCCTGATATAGCCGAAGCCGACATGGGCAGCGACGAGCACGACAAACAG
>NZ_RZRA01001275.1:0-1199 GCF_003998945.1 Mesorhizobium sp. M7A.F.Ca.CA.003.01.2.1
GCCATGCATGTGCGGCTCGCGGACGAGAGCGTCTGCATCGGTCCGCCGCCATCGCGCGACAGCTATCTCAACATCCATCAGATCGTTGCGGCCTGCGAAATCACCGGCGCCGACGCCGTGCATCCGGGCTACGGCTTCCTGTCGGAGAACGCCAAGTTCGCCGACATACTGGCCGCGCACAACATCACCTTCATCGGTCCGTCCGGCGACCATATCCGCATCATGGGCGACAAGATCGAGGCCAAGCGAACCGCCAAGCGCCTCAGCATTCCGGTTGTGCCCGGTTCGGACGGTGCCGTCACCGACCAAAAGGAAGCCAGGCGCATTGCCGCCGAGATCGGCTATCCCGTGATCATCAAGGCATCGGCCGGTGGTGGCGGGCGCGGTATGAAGGTAGCGCTTACCGAGGCCGACCTTGAGGTCGCCTTGCAAACGGCGAGCACGGAAGCCGGTGCGGCCTTCGGCGACGATGCGGTCTACATCGAGAAATACCTGGAAAAGCCGCGCCATATCGAGGTGCAGGTGTTCGGCGACGGCTTTGGCCGCGGCGTGCATTTCGGCGAGCGCGACTGTTCCTTGCAGCGCCGCCACCAGAAAGTCTGGGAAGAGGCGCCCTCGCCGGCCCTCAATGCCGAAGAGCGCGCCCGTATCGGCGGCATCTGCGCCAAGGCGATCGCCGACCTCGGCTATTCCGGCGCCGGCACGATCGAGTTCCTCTACGAAAATGGCGAGTTCTATTTCATCGAGATGAACACGCGCCTGCAGGTCGAGCATCCGGTGACGGAAGCGATCACCGGCATCGATCTCGTGCATGAGCAGATCCGCGTCGCTTCCGGCGGCGGCCTCTCGGTGAAGCAGGAGGACATCAAGTTCAACGGCCACGCCATCGAATGCCGCATCAACGCCGAGGACCCACGCACCTTCACCCCCTCGCCCGGTACGATCACCCATTTCCACACACCGGGTGGTCTGGGCATCCGCGTCGATTCCGGCGTCTATTCCGGCTACAAGATCCCGCCCTATTACGACAGCCTGATCGGCAAGCTGATTGTACATGGGCGTAACCGCGTCGAGTGCATGATGCGCCTGCGCCGCGCCCTGGACGAGTTCGTCGTCGACGGTATCAAGACGACGCTGCCGCTGTTTCGCGATCTCGTCGGCAATGCCGACATCGCCAATGGCGATTATGACATCCACTG
>NZ_RZRA01001276.1:0-1198 GCF_003998945.1 Mesorhizobium sp. M7A.F.Ca.CA.003.01.2.1
GCAACACGCCGCTCGGCGTGCTCCAGAACGACAAGCAGCAGCTCACCATCACCGCCAACACGCAGCTGACCGACGCCGCCGGTTTCTCCAACATCATCATCGCCACCAAGAACGGTCACCCGGTACGGCTGGGCGAGGTGACCCGCGTGGTCGATTCGGTGCAGACGACCACGACCGCAAGTTGGTACGATGGCACCCGCGCGATCATCATGGCCGTGCAGCGCCAGCCCGACGCCAACACTGTCGACGTCGTCGACAAGGTCAAGGCGATGCTGCCGTCCTTCAAGGACCAGATGCCGGCCGCCGCCGACATCAAGTTGCTTAACGACCGCTCCAGTTCGATCCGGCAGGCGGTCAGCGACGTGCAGTTCACGCTGCTGCTCACCATTGCCCTGGTCATCATGGTGATCTTCGTGTTCCTGCGCCGGGTGACGGCGACAATCATCCCGGCCGTGGCGGTGCCGATCTCGCTGATCGCCACGCTCGGCGCGATGTTCCTGTTCGGCTTTTCCATCGACAACATCTCGCTGATGGGCCTGACGCTGGCGGTCGGCCTCGTCGTTGACGACGCCATCGTGATGCTTGAAAACATCTTCCGCCACATGGAGGAGGACGGGCTGTCGGCCTTCGACGCCTCGCTGAAGGGCGCGCGCGAAATCGGCTTCACCATCATCTCGATCTCGATCTCGCTGGTGGCGGTTTTCATCCCCGTGCTGCTGATGGGCGGCGTCATCGGGCGCATCTTCAACGAGTTCGCCGTGGTGGTGACGGTCGCCATCCTGGCGTCGATGTTCGTGTCGCTGACGCTGACGCCGATGCTGTGCTCGCGGCTGCTGTCGGTGACCAAAGCCGACCGCGACAAGCATGGCCCCGGTCACAAGCAGGACCTCGTCACGCGCGGCTACGACAGGGTCTTGAGCTTCTGCCTGCGGCACACCTTCCTGGTGTTCCTCGTCTTCGTCGGCACCGCGGCAGCGTCGGTGTGGCTGATCCAGATCTCGCCGAAGGGCTTCTTCCCGCAAGAGGATATCGGCCAGATATCGGTGACCACCATTGCCCGCCAGGACATCTCGTTCGACGCCATGTCCAGGCTGCAAGGGCAGGTCGCCAGCGTCTTCTCGCATTCGCCCTATGTCGACCATGTGGCGTGGTCGGCGGGCAGCGGCAACAACGCGCTCAACCAGGGGCAGCTCTTCGT
>NZ_RZRA01001277.1:0-1197 GCF_003998945.1 Mesorhizobium sp. M7A.F.Ca.CA.003.01.2.1
CCCGCCGACACTCACCGGCTGGCTGGATGTGCCGCTTGCCGACATCCTCGAGCGGCGGCTCGGCCTGCCGGTCCGTCTGGAGAACGACGCCAATGCCGCGGCGCTCGGCGAATGGCGCTTCGGCGCCGGCCATGGCGCTCGCTCGCTGGTCTTTGTCACGGTGTCGACCGGCATCGGCGGCGGTGTCGTCGTCGATGGGCGCATCCTGCATGGCCGCCGTGGCCTTGCCGCCGAGATCGGTCACATGACCATCACCAATGAGGGCGAGCGTTGCGTGTGCGGCGTTATCGGCTGCTTCGAGGCCATCGCTTCGGGAACCGCGCTCGGCCGCCGCGCCACCGCCGCCACGGCCGCCGGCGACGGCTCGGCCTTGCGGCGCCTGTCAGCGGATGCGGAGGTGACCGGCCGCCATGTCGTCGAGGCGGCACGGCTGCGCGACGATCTTGCCTCGGCCTTGCTGGACGAGGAAGCCCGCTGGCTGGGCGTCGGCTTCACCAACCTGTTACATCTCTATTCGCCCGATGTGCTGGTCGTCGGCGGCGGCATCGCCAATGGGCTCGACCTGATGGCGCCGACCATCGAGGCAACCATCAGGCAGCGGGCCATGCGCGCCTATCGCGACGTACCGGTCGTTCCAGCACAGCTCGGCCGCCATGCCGGGCTCGTCGGCGCCGCCAGCCTTGTGCTGTTCGACGACGAGGGCACTTTGGCAGCCCGCATGCCTGTCGGCCCAAGCACATATCCGGACACACCACTGAGCAAGATCGGCACCGTCTGACGTGCGACTGCATGACAAAGGCCGCAGGCAGCATGCCTCCGGCCTTTTACGCATAAGCCACACGTGGTTACTCGGCGGGGACGACATCCGCCGGCAGGCTGTCATCAGCCGTGCCCGCCAGCGCCCTCGCCAGCTTGGCCTCGTCGAGTTCGCCTTCCCAGCGCGCCACCACCAGCGTGGCGACGGCATTGCCAACGAAGTTGGTCAGCGCCCGGCATTCCGACATGAAGCGGTCGACGCCGAGGATCAGCGCCATACCGGCGACCGGCACCGCCGGAACCACCGACAGCGTGGCGGCAAGGGTGATGAAGCCCGCTCCGGTGATGCCGGCGGCACCCTTGGACGAGAGCATGGCCACCAGCAGCAGCAGGATCTGGTCACCCATCGACAGGTGGATGTTGGTCGCCTGTGCGATGAAC
>NZ_RZRA01001278.1:0-1195 GCF_003998945.1 Mesorhizobium sp. M7A.F.Ca.CA.003.01.2.1
GCGCAGCTCGGCGCTGTTCTTGTCGGCACCATTCTTGTCAGGATTTGAAATCTTGAACTGGCCGGAGTAGACGGCGGCTCCATTGACGATGCCGGCATTGCCGTCGGTCTCGATGACCAGCGGATACGCGTCCGGATTGGCTTTCAGCCGAAACCGCATCTGTCCTGAGCCTTCGGCCTTGCCGGTGGACGCGGTGACCGCGGTGCGCAACCCGTCCAGCCGCAGCGTGCCGTCCATGCGCCATGGGCCGGCCAGCGACTTGGCCGAGACGGTCGAATTGATCTCGGAAAACAGATGGCTGCGCCCGCCAGCGGCATGGCGAACTTCGATCTGACCCTCCGTCACCGTCAGCTTCTCGATCGAGATCTGGCTGGGGTCGAAGGGCGAGGACGGCCGCATCGCCCAGTCGACCGTGCCGTCATTGGCGATATCGATGGTCGCTTTCGGCCGCACCAGCCGCATGTCGAAGATCAGCACTTCACCGCGCAGGAAGGGCGCCAGTTCCGCGTCCATTGAAAACGTCTCGACCGTCATGGCCGGCTGGCCGTTGGGGCCGCCGGCGACGGCGACATTCGAGAAGGTCACCGAGGGAAACGGCAACAGCCTTGCGGTGGCGTCGCCCTGCACGGTCACCTTGCGGCCGAGAATGGCGCTCGCCTCGCGCTCGAAGTCGGCGCGGTAGCCGGTCCAGTCGATAAAATACGGCACCACCAGCGCCGCACACAGCACCAGCACGAACAGGCCACCGAAGATCACGAACAGGCGTGCGAGCATCAGCTCCGAATGGGTTGATTGAAATTCTGCCGCACTCTACCCGCATCCGCGTGTCGATAAAGAGGCAATTCATCCAGTTGCGCGATCTCCGGTGATCTGAAACAAATCCCGGCGAAGCGGAGAAATCGGATGTCGGGCAAGAACTGGGATCGCGTGCCGATCGATGCGCAAAGTGTCGACGCTCCGCTGTCCCTTTCGGCGGTCTTTCTTGTCGTCGCCGTCGCCAGCGAGCAGAGCGCGCTCGCCAAGGTTGCCTCCGTGCTCGGCGGGCTCGACGATCTCATCAAAACCGTCGGGTTCCGCGATCTCTCCGGGCGGCTGTCGTGCATTGCCGGCATCGGCCGCGATCTCTGGGATCGTCTTTCTCCAGACCGGCGGCCGCTGGAACTGAAACCGTTCGCACCGATCAAGGGTGCCGTTC
>NZ_RZRA01001279.1:0-1192 GCF_003998945.1 Mesorhizobium sp. M7A.F.Ca.CA.003.01.2.1
GCCAAAGACTACGACGAGCTTTGGGGTCTGCAGGATTTCGGTCATGGCTGGCTCCGGCGCTCGCAGGCTTGGCTGAAGCCGTTTCATAATCCGTTTCGTGCCAAAGGCACAGGTCGACGCGTCGTCGCTATCAGCCTGTCAGAACGCGTTGCCGATGCGGTTGTCGACCGAATGGCGGTTGCCGCCGCGAATGACGAAGAAGAGCAGGATCGCTGCGCACAGCAGCGACTTTTCCGCACCCGAATAGCCTTGGCCCATGGTGACCCAGTGGAACCAGACCGTGACCAGCAGCACGAACAGGCCGGCAAAGGCGGCCGGCCGCGTCAAAAAGCCGATGGCGATGAAGATGCCGCCAAAGAATTCAGTGCAGGCCAGAAGCAACGACCACAACGCGCCCGGATAGAAGCCGAGACCCTCGACCATCTCGGCAGCGCCGAAAGGATTGGTGATCTTCTGCGAACCGTGGATGGCGAGAAACCCGCCGGCGACGACGCGAAGAACGGTTTCGGCACCATCGTGCAGGGCCGCGTAAAACCTGCCAAGGACCGGGATGACAAGGGCGTTGCGGGGATTGTCCGTGCTTGCCGACATTGTAGCTCCTCTGTTTTGCTCAATCAGCGCAAACGGCCGATCAGGTTGGTCGAAGTCAAATAAACAAAAGTTGACCAAAACGAGAATGTTTTACCATCGTGCGATCAAAACGCAGAAAACCCCGCCGAAGCGGGGTTTTCCGGGTGACATCCATGCGAAGCCAGGGGCCGACGGCGCGGCCTGACCTGAGACGGTATCAGGAGGGCGTGAAGCAAGTACGCCCACCCCAGCCCTGAACATCCGACATGGTGCCACCAACCTTCTTGCAGGCGGCGACGAAATCAGCGCTGCAATTGGCGAATTTTGCATGGCCGTTCTTGCAGTAGTGGTCTTCGGTGGCCCCGCCGCTCGGGGCAGCGATGACACCCGGGCTGGACGGCTTGACCGGTGCGGCCTTCAGGGTGGCTGCCTGTGTGGCGCCCATGAACGAGCCGAGCAGAAGGACGGCGGTCAGCATGGTGATCTTGGTGTTGGTCATGGCAATTTCCTTTGATTTGGGTTGAGTTTTCCGAAGCGCGAAGGACCGGCCTTCGCGTGATGCAGGCTTTCGATTTCGGTTTGCTGCTTCCCTCGGTGTGGATCGGGCAAGCTCGCCTTGCCC
>NZ_RZRA01000127.1:0-8253 GCF_003998945.1 Mesorhizobium sp. M7A.F.Ca.CA.003.01.2.1
GCACTCGCCGTTCTCGCCATGGTTTCCGCGGTGTGGCGCGAGGCAGACACCTACCGCTATGCGGGCCTGGCGCTGGCCCTGGTCGCGGTCATCCGCTGGTTCAGGGTGGATTTGTGGACCTACAGCAAACCACTGATCGGTTGGGTCGGCTTCCTGTGTCTGGGCTGGTCGCTCTATGTCTTCATCCGACTGGCGATCGTCTATTTCGGCACCCACCAGTTGGGTGGCGCCGAAGGCATTTACATGTTTCCGCTGTTCTATGCGACGACCGGATTCGCCTTTCTGCTGTTTGTCAGGCAGCCCGCACGGCTGGTCCTCTGGTTCATGATCCTCAGTCTTGTCTTCCTGGCGGCGGACACCGCCTGTTCGAACATGTTTCAGGATATCCAACCGGCCCCGTGGCTTTTCAACAATCCCATCCACGCGTCGGTGGCGGCCGGTTTCATCTTCCTCTGCACGCTGCAATTCATGGCTTACACGGCCCAGAGAACGGACCTCGGGAAAGCAACCAAGAACCTTTATTGGGCGCTGTCGACAGCCGTCCTGCTGCTTGCCGTCGTCAATATCATCGAGATGCGGTCAAAGGGCGTGTGGCTTGCGCTTGCGCTTGCGCTGCTCCTGTTGACGGTCATGACCCTGGCGAGAGGCCATCGCCGCGAACTGTTGGTTTCGGGTGGCGTGCTGGCGATCGTGGCGGCCGGCATTGTCGCAACACACAACATCTTCTCGTCCACCGCCGGCGACACCATGACCTTCGTCAAAACCCTGGTTCCGGATGTGTTCAGGCATGGCGTCCTTCCCGCATTCGACCGCGCCATCGCGAGCGATGCGGTTCCGCTTGCAGCCAAGGAAAGGCTGATGCTGTGGGCGGATGCGATCGATATCTGGAAACGCCACCCGATCTTCGGAGCCAGTTCCAGCTGGCTGACCGAGTGGGAGAACAGAACCTATCATCCCATGATCTTAAACGTCTTCCACAATGGTTATCTGGAAATTGTCGTGCGCTATGGTGTGGTCGGACTGGCGTTCTTTGCCTTTCTCTACACCTGGTCGGCCAGGCAGGTTCTGCTGGCCATGCGAGCCAAGCTTGTCGCTCCGGCCGCATGGTCCTGTTACATCTCCACACTGGTTTTCTTCGCCCTCAGCATCCTTACCAATTCCAACAACCGGCTGGCCATGGGTGAGGCCTTCATGTGGTTTGCCGCGGCGTTCGGCTTCTATTGTTTTTATGTTCGCCAGCAGAAGAACCTTGTCGCGCCGCGAACCTATTTTTAGGGCCTGCCGGCGCAGCACGTATCTGATCAGCCGGTTGCGGCCAATGCACCTTTGAGGCCCCGCTCAATTTCCCGATAATCGGGAAAGTCGATGCCAAAATCCACGGCTTATCGCCGGCAACCCGTTTGTTACGATCGACACAGATCACAGACGGGGGTTGTCACGGATATGCTGACGGACAGGCAGGCACGCGAAGCGGTGGAGCAGTACCGCGAGGAAGGATATGCGGTCGTTCGACAATTCGTCGACGGCGACGAGATGATCCGGCTGAAGAAGGAAACCGATGCGGTCTATGCCGATGGCCTCAAGCATCACGCCACTTTCCGGCACGGCAACCTGAATTTCCAGATCCTGCCTGAATCGGACTTTGGCCAACGATATGTGCTGCAGGCTTACTGGTTTTCCTGGATCAATTCCTATTTCGAGCAGTTCCGCCGCAATCCCGACTATCTGAAGCTGCTCGAGGGTCTGATCGGCCGCGACATAAAACAGATCGCCCAACAGCTGCACTGGAAGCCGCCCGGCGCCAATGTCACGGGTTATCGCTTCCACCAGGATCTGCGCTTCCGTAACCAGGCCGCCTTCGACAATGTCGCCGACGCCACCGTGACAACAGGCCTCGCGGTCGATCGGGCGACGCTGGACAATGGCTGTCTTCAGGTCGTGCCCGGCAGCCACAAGCTCGGCTATCTCGGCCTGTCGGACGAGGGAACCGGCGAGCTGATGAAGGGTCTGACCGCCGAAGAAGAGTTGCGCAAGGTCGGCATCGACCCGGCGACCATCGTTCCGCTGGTGCTGGAGCCGGGCGATCTTGCTTTATGGGGGCTGCTCACCGTGCACGGCTCCTCGCCCAACAGGTCACAGCACGACCGCGCCTTTGCACTGTCCAGCTATGTGCGGGCGGATACGACGCAACGTGGCGAATGGGCGTTCAGGGACGGTGTTTCGGTGCCGCTCGGCAAGACGCCGGCACTGTGCAAATACGAAAAGCTCTTCGAGGAGCCGGGACCGATGTACGACACCACCGCCTGGTGGAAATGACGCTGCCGCGTCGGGCGACGGGGGCAGCAGGGGCCTGGCGTTCGCGCCAGGCCCCTGACGGCGTTGGCCGGCAATCGGGCAGCATTTCAGGCGGTGAAGTCGGCCGACAGTTCGCGGATCAGGAAATCGACGAACGCGCGCACCTTGGCCGCAATATAGGTGCGGTGCGGATAGAGTGCGTAGATCGGGCTGGAGCCGGGGCGAAACTCATCCAGCTGCACTTCCAACCGGCCGTCGCTGATCGCAGCATCGACCAGCAGGCTGGGCAGATTGCCGATGCCGAAACCGGCGGTGGTCATCTGGTAGGCGGCCTCGACGCTGTTGGTCGAGATGCGCCCGCCGACAGCCGCATCGAAAGGGCCGTCTGGTCCGATGAAAGGCCATGTGCCAAGCCGCTTGGCGAAATTGCTCAGCACGCAGGAATGGCTTGCCAGCTCATCCGGGTGGACCGGGCGGCCGTTTGTGTCCCAATAATCGGGCGTGGCGCAGACATAGTTGCGAACTTCCCCAAGCCGGCGGGCAATCAAGGCGGAATCGGCCTGACCGCCGAAGCGGATGGCGACATCGTAGCCTTCCTCGACAATGCCGACGACATAACGCGCGGTGAGGTCGAACTCGATCGTGGTGAGCGGGTTCTCTTCGAGGAATTTCGGCACCAGCTTGGTTATGCGCGTGTGGCCCAGAACATTGGAGCAGGAAACCCGGATCAGGCCGCGCGTCTCCTTGTGAAGGCCGCGCGTCGAATCCTGCAGTTCGGAAATGTCGTCGAGCAGGATGCGGGCACGCGGAGCATAGTCGCGGCCCGCCTCTGTGAGGCTGAGGCGCCTTGTGGTGCGATTGATGAGCCGGACGCCGAGGTCGTCTTCCAGTTCCTTGATGGTGCGGCTGACGGCCGTCGTCGACATGTTGAGATCGCGCGCCGCCGCCGACAGGCTGCCCAGCAGGCAGACCCGATCGAACACCCGCATCGCCGTCAGAAGATTCATCTTGCCTTCCCCTCGCCGTCGCGGCCCCGCCGCCATCCGCTGCGTCTTGTAGAAAACAGCGCCCAGCAACGACGCGGCAAGGGCATTCCACCGAATTTGGGCGTAAAATCAACAATGGGAGAACCGATATGACATCCAGACCTCTTCATCCGGCGATCGGCACATTTGCGAAAGGCGCGAAGAGCGGCGCGCTTGGCCGCCGCGAGTTCCTGGCGTTGGCCAGCGCCTTCGGCGCCAGCACGGCGATTGCCTATGGGCTCATCGGTCAACCGGTTCCGGCGCGGGCCGAGGAAGCCGCCCAACCCAGAAAGGGCGGCGTGCTGCGTGTTGCCATGCAGGTGATGGAGCTGGAAGACCCGCGCAAGTTCAAGGTTTCGCAGATGGGCAACATCGCCATGCAGTTTCTCGAACCGCTGGTGCGCTGGAAGCCGGATTTCACCTTCGAGCCGGTGCTGCTGCAGAGCTGGGAGATCAATGCGGACGCCACGGAATATGTGCTCAAGGTGCGCCCAGGGGTGAAGTGGTCGAACGGCGACGATTTCACCGCCACGGATGTCGCCTTCAACATCACGCGCTGGTGTGAGAAGGATGCCGCCGGCAACTCGATGGCGGGGCGCATGACCGCCCTGATCGATCCCGACACCAAGGTGGCGCGCACTGGTGCCATCGAGGTTCGCGACGACCACACCCTGGTCCTGAAACTGTCGCAGCCCGACATCACCATTATCCCTGCGATGACCGACTACCCGGCATTGATCGTCCACCGCACGTTCAATCCGAAGGCAGCGCCACTGTCGGCCAACCCCGTTTCCACGGGTCCATTCGAGCTTAAAAAACTCGATGTCGGCGTTGCTGCCTCGGTGCGCAAGCGGCCGGACGGGTCGTGGTGGGGCGGCGAGGTGTTCCTCGACGGCATCGACTGGACCGACTACGGCACCGACTCGGCCGCCACCGTCTCCGCTTTCGAATCCGGTGAGATCGACCTGAACGGCCAGACGCAGTCCTATGACGTCGCCATGCTCGACAGGCTGGGCCTGAAGAAAAGCGAGATCGTCACTGCCGCCACCCTGGTCTCGCGCTGCAACGTCAACGCCAAACCCTATGACGACAAGCGCGTGCGCAACGCCATACAGCTTGCGGTCGACAACGAAGCGGTGCTGCAACTGGGCGCCGACGGCATGGGCATCGTCGCGCAGAACGATCATGTCGGACCGATGCATCCCGAACACGCCGACCTGCCGCCGATCAAACGTGATCCGGCCCGGGCCAGGGCATTGCTCGAGGAAGCCGGCCAGCTCGATTTCGAGTTCGATCTGATCTCGGTCGAAGCCGACTACCGCAAGGAAAGCTCCGATGCCGTCGCCCAGCAGATGCGCGACGCCGGCTTCAAGGTGAAACGCACCGTCATCCCGGAATCGGCGTTCTGGAACCACTGGACGAAGTATCCCTTCGCGACGACCAATTGGAACGCCCGACCGCTCGGCATCCAGACCTATGCGCTTGCCTATCAGACCGGTTCGGCATGGAACGAGACGGGGTTCGCCGATCCAGACTTCGATGCCAAGGTCCACAAGGCCAATTCCATCGCCGATCCGGAGCAGCGCCGTGTGGTAATGAAGGAACTCCAGGTCATGCTGCAGGATTCCGGCATCATCGTTCAGCCTTACTGGCGAAAGCTGTTCTGCCATATGAAACCTTCCTTGATGGGCTACCAGATGCACCAGGCCTATGAGCAGGATTTCACACGGGCCTGGCTCGCCGCCTGATCGCGGACGACCCCTCCGACAGGGCGGCGCATTTTCCGGCGCCGCCCTCAGAGCAGTTCACCGTTTCACGGAAACGGCGAGCTGCTCTAACTCTTTGTTTTGAGGCAATTTTGGCCGGAAAACCGCTTCACACTTTTCCTAGAATTGCTCTGGCCTGCTCACCGGGGACGTTGCGCCGAAGCGTCGGCCTCAAGGGCGTTCGAGGGGCAGTGCGGGCTTTGTATCGGGCATGATGCGCAGATGCGCCCACACATGCCCTGCCTTGTCAGGTCGGCCGGGATTGCAGGCCGCCACACCGGACCGGCTGGCACATCAAGTGTGTGAAACATTCTGGTTTCTGCCTCTGTCATCATCTAGCTCCGGTTCATGGCTGGAGCTTACTTTTGACTGGGGGAAGCGAAACCCGCTTTCCCGGGCAACGACCTTCCCGAGAACCGGGAGAATTCGTGCTCTTGGTGCCGAGAGGGACCCGAAGCAGCAAGACGACCGCATGAGCGGTCTGCCGCACCGGGTGCTATTGCCGGATCTCGACAGGTCTCTGCCGCTCAGTTGAAGTGAATTCGCCTGCCTATTGTGCGGAACTCTAGCCTGTCTTGGACGTTAGACCCGCCGTCTGAAAGATATTTCCTACCGACGCGATAGGCAGTATTACGAAGCGGGTGGGACGCCCCGAGCCACACGGCCTGTCGGATATGAAGCAATTTTGCGGTTGAGATCGCGGAACATGCAGCGTTATTTCCATCCGATCTGGAGATCTTAAATTGCCAGCTCGAATATGCTGCGTCTTTGGCAGCTGGCAATTGCTCAGCCTGGTTGCCTCACTTCGCCAATCAACAATGGATGGAAGCTCCCCGGCGGATCAGGAGCATGAGGACTATCTCCTGCTTTATGAAACGGCCGGCGTTTCCGAGCATTTCAAGACCGGTCTTGCTGAACTTGCGTCTAAAGTATGGACCTGGAGACGGATCATATGGGCGTACGACCTTCTGACGTCCGAGCGTAAATATGGGCAACTGCAAATTTTCCGGATCCATCGTCTGATCCGAGACACAATTGGTCTCGACGCGAGTTCCGTAGCTGAAATCTGGGCCTGCTTCGTTAACCGGCCGTCGGAAAAAATACTGCTGGATTCATACCCTGAAGCCAAGATCGTTTTGTATGAGGATGGCTTGACGTCATACCTTCCATTCGAGATGGCAACCATGTCACGGCCGCCGGGCACAAGGTTTCGACGACGCATCACCGCGGTCTTGATTGCAGGACTCTCTACAATTTCACCGGCGTTCCGATTGAGGAAAGCGGCCGACAGGATAGAAAGACACCATCTGAGACGGGTGACGAAGTTTTATTCTTTGCTTCACGAAATCCCCATTCACGATGCACTGGAGAACGTACCAAGATTTCAGGTCGGCGCTTCGCTGATGCGCGACGTAATAGGTGAAGCCTGCAGGGATGCGCTTTCCGGCGGCGATGAACATTGCCGTGCGTCAGCCAACCCACGGATCCTGCTGCTCGGCCAGGCATTGTCGCGAAACCGCATAATGTCGTACGCGCAAGAGGCGGCGATCTATAGACGAATTGCGGAGCAGATCGTCGAGAGGGGATACGACGTCGTCTGGAAGGAACATCCCAGAATAAGCAAGCCCTTCTTCCCCGAATTGCTGGATGCAGTTGGCAATGTGACGGCCGACGCCAACACCAGGATCATGGAAGCTAACCTGCCACACATATATCCGATAGAGCTTGTCGTATCCCGAATGAACATCGTTGGCTGCGTCTCCGGCACGTCAGCTGCCCTTCTTTACCTGAAGTGGCTTTACGGCATCAAAACATACACATTTGCGGAAACCCTGGTCCCCCTCATGACTGGCGCGGATATTCTAATGAGCGAAATGGTAAAAGCCCATGCGGAGCCCTTTTCAACGCTCCAATCTTTGAACGAGACGCAGAAAGGGATCCGTTGAAAGGCGGTAACCCGAACAGGTTGAACACGATCCTCGCTGTCCAAATTCGGACAAACTCGATCTGGGACACCATCGATGTCAAAGCCGCTTTCAGTCCTTCAACGAGCCACCAAGGCCGACGTTCGATCGGAGCCGTTTCCACACATCATCCTGCCTGACGCCCTTCCCCTCGATCTCTACCAGGAATTGGCCGGCACGTTTCCCGCTCCGGAAACGCTCGAAATCGATACACGCCGCAACAACACCAGGTGGGATTATGAGGCCCACCGCGTTCGGTCGAACGAAGCCGTGCCGCAAATATGGCGCGATTTTATCGCCTACCATGTATCGCAAGCATTTTTCGGCGAGGTCGCCGACCTGTTCTATGACGATATTCACAAGCTTTACCCTGATTATTACCCCAATTATGAACGCCTCAAGAATATGAAAGCGGGCATCAGGTTTAGTGACACCTATGCAACACGCGACATACTGATGGATGCGATGCTCAGCGGGAACACGCCGGTGACCAATGCCGGCTCGGTGCGGACAAGCCACATCGACAATGGCGACAAGCTATTTTCTGGCCTGTTTTATATGAGGCCGGAAGATTATGATGCCGTTGGCGGGGACCTGACAATTAGTCGTTTCCAGTCCAAATACGCCACGCTGAAAGCCAAAGCGACACTCTTCAATGATGCCTATGTCGACGACACCCATTTGGAATGCGTCGAAACAGTTCAATACGACAAGAACATTCTTGTATTGTTCATCAACTCGATTGAATCGGTCCACGGCGTCACAGTCCGCCAACCCACCAACAAATCCCGGCTTTTCGTCAATCTGGTTGGAGAAGTCGAAAAGCCATTCTACATCAAAGGAAAAAAGATACGGCCGCGCTACGTCCCGGCGCATCAAAATCAGGATGAGGCGGAACAGACCTGGCTGAAAAAGCTCAAGCAAAAATTGCGGCTTTAGAAGAACAACGCCGTCGATCCGAGTTTCAGCCTGAACTGCCAATACCGAGCCGGATTCGACTTTCCCGGCGGCTAGGCAAAGATTGGAACAGAATGAGATTTTATCCAGCCGTCGAACGGATCGCCTTTTTCGCCACGCTTGCCGCTGTTCTTGCCCTTGCACTGCTGCCTATACCCCGACTTGAAGAGTACGGGATCGATATCGGTTTCCGTTCCGACAAGCTGAACCACGCCAGCGCCTTTGCCGTCATGACTTTCCTTGGAG
>NZ_RZRA01001280.1:0-1184 GCF_003998945.1 Mesorhizobium sp. M7A.F.Ca.CA.003.01.2.1
AACCGGAAGCGGTGCCGCGCTCAAGCCGCCGATGGCGGCCACGCGCGTTTTTTCAGCGGGCCAGCTTGGACGCGAAGGAGCGTCGGACTACGATCCCAGCCCCTCGAACAGGATTGTCGACAGATAGCGCTCGGCGAAGGACGGGATGACCACCACAAGATTTTTGCCCTTGTTCTCCGGCCGCGAGCCGACGACGATGGCCGCCTGCAGGGCGGCGCCCGAAGAGATGCCGACCGGCACGCCTTCGAGGCGGGCGACGAGGCGGGCATTGGCCACCGACTACTCGTTCGACACCTTGACGATCTCGTCATAGATCGTCGTGTCGAGGATCTTGGGCGCAAAACCGGCGCCGATGCCCTGGATCTTGTGCGGGCCGGGCTGGCCGCCCGACAGAACCGGCGAGGAGTCGGGCTCGACGGCGACGACATGCACGGAGGGCTTGCGCTTCTTCAGCACCTGGCCGACGCCGGTGATGGTGCCGCCGGTGCCGATGCCGGCGACGAAGATATCGACCTCGCCATGCGTATCGTTCCAGATTTCCTCGGCCGTCGTCGTGCGGTGGATTTCCGGATTGGCCGGGTTCTCGAACTGCTGCGGGATGATCGCATTGGGGATCGTCGCTGCCAGTTCGTCGGCCTTGGCGATGGCGCCCTTCATACCTTTCGGACCCTCGGTCAGCACCAACTCGGCGCCGAGCAGCGCCAGCATTTTCCGGCGCTCGACCGACATTGTTTCGGGCATCGTCAGGATCAGCTTGTAGCCCTTGGCCGCGGCGGCGAAGGCAAGCGCGATGCCGGTGTTGCCCGACGTCGGTTCGATCAGCGTTGTCTTGCCGGGAGAAATCTTGCCTGATGCCTCAAGCGCCTCGATCATCGCCACGCCAATGCGGTCCTTGACCGAGGCGATCGGATTGAAGAATTCGAGCTTGGCGATGAGATTGGCGACGATGCCCTTTTCCCTGGCGAACTTGTCGAGCCGCACCAGGGGCGTGTCGCCGATCGTATCGGTGATGGAATTGTAGACGCGGCCGCGACCGGGCACACGGGCTGTGACGGGCTTGTTCATTGGTTTCGCTCCCAGAATTTCAGGCGAGTAAGGATTTCAGGCAGTGGAATTGCAGCCGGCAAGATAGGGCCTTCTGTCGCGCAAGATAGACTGTCGGCTGAAAATATCCGAGTGGGCCC
>NZ_RZRA01001281.1:0-1179 GCF_003998945.1 Mesorhizobium sp. M7A.F.Ca.CA.003.01.2.1
CTCTCGATGCGCGCGATTGCCGCCTTGGCGGCGCCGACACGCGCCAGCCGCTCCTCGGCGGCGCCGGCATCCTCACCCGGCTCGACCAGCCCCCTGGCGATCGTCGGCAGAGCGAGACTGGCGAAGACCAGCGAACAGATGATGACGCCGGCGGCCAGGAAAATGACCAGATCGCGTGCCGGGAACGGCGAGCCGTCCGGCATGGCGAGCGGCAGCGACAATATGCCGGCCAGCGTGATGGCGCCGCGCACGCCGGCCACCGAACCGGCGAGCCGCACGCGCAACCCGAACGGCTCCACCTTGCGCTTGCCCAGACGTGCGGCGATGCCGGCTGCGAGATCGCCTACCCATATCCACAGGAAGCGCAACGCGATCAGGCACAGCGTCAGCGCCACGACGGTCGCGATCGGCTGGATGATCGGGTGCAGGCTCATGAGTTCCGGCGGCACATGGCGGATGATGTCGGGAAGCTGCAGGCCGAGCACGATGAAGAGAGCACCGTTGAAAACGAAGGAAAGCGTCGTCCACAGCGACATCGTCTGCATGCGGGCCGAGACGCCGAGGAAGCGAAACACGCCGGAGCCGCCGGTGAGCAGGCCGGCGGTAACAGCCGCCAGAATACCGGACGCTCCGACATGCTCGGCGCCGAGATAGGCGATGAAGGGCAGCAGAACCATCACCAGCACCTGCGCTTCGGCCGGCACGCCGCCGATCCGGTTGAGCAATTGCAGCAGCTTGGCGGCAACGAACAGCGCCGCGACGCCGATCAGGATGCCGATCGCCACGGCATAGAGAAAACTGAACGAAGCCGCGGCAAGGGAAAAGCTGCCGGTCAGCACTGCTGCGACGGCGAAGCGGAACATGACGAGGCCTGAAGCGTCGTTGAGCAGCGACTCGCCTTCGAGAATGTGCATCAGCCGCGCCGGGACGACATTCCTGTCGACGATCGAGGACACGGCCACCGCGTCGGTCGGCGACAGCACCGCGGCAAGCGCAAAAGCGACCACCAGAGGGATGCTCGGCACTAGCCAATGCAAGGCGTAGCCGAAGCCGACGATGGTGAAGAAGACCAGCCCTATGGCCAGATCCAGGATCGGTCCGCGCAGCGCCATCAGTTCACGCTTCGGTGCGCCATAGGCATCGCCGAACAGCAGCGGCGGAATGAACACCAGCAGGAAC
>NZ_RZRA01001282.1:0-1176 GCF_003998945.1 Mesorhizobium sp. M7A.F.Ca.CA.003.01.2.1
CCCTGGCCTTCGCCGGGCACGGCACGGATGCGTTGGCCTTCCTCGGCCGGCTGGAAATAGCCCATCAGCTCGACGACATCCTGCGGGAAATTGTCGACCCCGGCCTCGAGATTGCGGCGCAAGGCGCGGGCGGCACCCATGTCGGTGCCGGGCGCCCGGCCGATGCCGAGATCGATGCGGCCCGGATGCAATGCGGCCAGCGTGCCGAACTGCTCGGCAATCACCAGCGGCGAATGGTTGGGCAGCATGATGCCGCCGGCGCCGACACGAATGGTCTTGGTGCCGCCCGCGACATGGGCAATGACGACGGCTGTGGCGGCACTGGCAATACCCGGCATGTTGTGATGCTCGGCCAGCCAGAAACGCTTGTAGCCCAGGCGCTCGGCATGGCGGGCAAGATCGAGCGAGTTGGCCAGCGACTGCGAGGCATCGCTGCCTTCGACGATCGGCGACAGGTCGAGAACGGAAAGAGCGGTCATGGGTGGGATCCTGTGTCAGGACCGCATGTAGGAAGCATCCGGCGGCGCCGCAAATTCAAAAATATTGATCAGCCTTTGACAGCTTCGGGGTCGGCGATGTCGTCCTCCTCGACGACAACCGCGTGCTGCGCGGCGAGAAAATTGCCGACATGGCTGAGCCCATCGAAATGATCGCAGAACACCTTGATGACGACCAGCAGCGGCACCGCCATCAGGGCGCCGACGAAACCCCACAGCCATGACCAGAAGGCGATGGCGATAAAGATCGCCACGGCGTTGATCTCGAGGCGCCTGCCGACCACCATCGGCGTCACGAACTGGCCTTCGACGATGTCGCACAAGATCACGAAGGCCGGCGCCAGAAGCGCGTAGAAGATGGTATCGAAGCTGATCAACGCCATGACCGTGACAAGCACGATGGTGATCAGTGCTCCGACATAGGGCAGGAAATTGAGCAGGGCGGCAGCAACGCCCCAGACCAGCGGATTGGGCACGCCGAGCGCCCAAAGACCGAGAGCGATGACCGTGCCGAGGCCGGCATTGATGATGGTGACGGTGAGCAGATAGTGCGAGATTTCGCGTTCGACGTCATAGACGACGCGCAGCGCCCGCTTCTTTTCGCTGAGGCTGGCGAAGGACTGGATGATCTTTTCATAAAACATCGTGCCGGAGGCGAGCAGGAACAGCGACAGCACGA
>NZ_RZRA01001283.1:0-1170 GCF_003998945.1 Mesorhizobium sp. M7A.F.Ca.CA.003.01.2.1
AGACCCGATACTACCGACACCAACTGATCCCCCGGAACCGTCCTGGCCACAATGCGTTGGGCCACGGACGAGCGCACATTCATGCGTAAGGAGGATCTTCCGATGTCAGACAGCAAACGGATCACGGCTAGCAAGGCCGAATTGCTGGAACTCGAAAAGGGATTCTGGACGGGCGACTCCGCCTACTACGCGGCCAACGCCGACACCGAATGCCTGGTGGCATTTCCGCAGATGGCACAGGCGATGGACAATGCGGATCTGGCCAAGACCGCGGCCAAGCCCAACCGCTGGCGCAACCTGCAGATGGATCTCAAGGGCATTATCGAGCCGGGCAGCGACATCATCATGCTGACTTACGAGGCGCGTGCGACACGGGAGAATGGCGAGGCTTATGCCGCGCTGGTCAGCACCGGCTACGTCCATCGCGCCAACGGCTGGAAGATGATGTTCCATTCGCAGACGCCATTGGAAGCCGCTACCGGGAAGTAGGCTCAATCCTCAGGGATAGAATATTGCCTCGCCCTTCAACGCATCGGCGAGCATCTTCTCATACTTGCCGCGCGGCACGTCGACCGCGCCGAACCGCTTGAGGTGCTCGGTGGTGAACTGCGTATCAAGCAGAGCAAAGCCCCGCGCCTTCAAGCGCTCGACGAGGTAGAAGAGGCAGGTCTTGGAAGCGTCCGTCTCTCTGGCGAACATGCTCTCGCCAAAAAACACCCGGCCGAGCGACACGCCATAGAGGCCGCCGACCAGCCGGTCCTCACGCCACGCTTCGACCGAATGACAATGGCCTATCCGATGCAACTCGATATAGGCTTCGCGGATCGGCGCATTGATCCAGGTCGAGCGCCGCTCCGCGCGCTTTTCGGCGCAGCCGTCGATGGTCGCCTCGAAATCGAAATCGAAACGGATGTCGAAGGGATGTTTCTTGATCGTTTTCCAGAGACTTTTCGGCGTGTGAAAGCCGTCAAGCGGGATGATGCCTCGTGTCTCCGGCCGCACCCAGAACACCTCCGGGTCGCCGGCACTTTCTGCCATTGGGAAGACGCCCGAGGCGTAGGCCTTGAGCAGCAGGTCGGTGGGGATGCGATAGCCGGGCGCGTAGGGGCGGGTCATCGCGTCTCCGCGCTACTCTTCCTTGGCCAGGTATTTTTCCAGCCAGTGGATGTC
>NZ_RZRA01001284.1:0-1169 GCF_003998945.1 Mesorhizobium sp. M7A.F.Ca.CA.003.01.2.1
ACCATTGGCCGCGAGACGACATGGCTGCGGATCGAGGCTGCGAAGATGCCGTAGCCGACGAAAACCACGAATGTCAAAAGCATGAAGACGGAACTCAGTTCCAGCATTTTCGACAGCGCATTGGGCTCGGTGGTGCTGACGAACTGCGGCAGGAAGGCGAAGAAGAAGATCGACAGTTTCGGATTGAGCACGTTGACGAGGATACCGGTGGCAATCACCTTGCCGGCCGAGCGCGGCGTCACATCCTGCTCGACGCTGAGGCCGCCCTTTTCCTTCAGCGTGTTCCAGGCCATGTAGAGCAGGTAGGCGACGCCGAGATATTTCAGCGTCTCGAAGGCGAGCGCACTGGTGTGCAGCAGCGCCGCCAGGCCAGTGATGGCGGCGGCCATGTGCGGGATGATGCCGAGCGTGCAGCCGAAGGCGGCGATGACGCTGGCCCGCGCACCGCGCGAGAGGCCGGCGCTCAGCGTGTAGAGAACGCCGGTGCCGGGCGAAGCCACGACAATCAGGGACGTCAACAGAAATTCGATGCTCACGATGGTTCCTCCGCCACCCTACCAAGCCAGGAAGGTACCGGGCTGCGGGTCGGCGCACAAGCGGAGGCGACGGGAGATTGGCTACACCGGTAATCCGAGCGCCTGGCGTGCCATCAGACACTCCTCGTCGCCGGGCATGCAGGCGCGACAGACGTCCGGCCGCACGTCGTAGATGCCGCAAGCGGTCGACTTGCCGATCTCGCCGGACAGCGCCGAGCAGCGCACGCCCTCGCAACGCATGCCTGACAGGTCGGATGCGACATATTTTTCCGGGATACGGTCGAGCTGTGCGTCATCCTCGGTGGAAAAGCGCGGCCACTCGGCCGAATAGGAACA
The DNA here is from genome assembly GCF_003998945.1 of Mesorhizobium sp. M7A.F.Ca.CA.003.01.2.1. Taxonomy (NCBI): domain Bacteria; kingdom Pseudomonadati; phylum Pseudomonadota; class Alphaproteobacteria; order Hyphomicrobiales; family Phyllobacteriaceae; genus Mesorhizobium; species Mesorhizobium sp. M7A.F.Ca.CA.003.01.2.1. Next base: position 873 of record NZ_RZRA01001284.1, read on the forward strand.
GCAGGCACCGCAGCTTTGGCAATCGAAGGTGCCCTGTTGCGACGACAAAACGCTTGCGGCGGCCACCAGGGCGGACAGCCCTGGCGCGGCGGGGTTGTGATCGGCGTCTTGCGGCAAGGCGCTATTTCTTCTTGGCCGTCTTGCCCTTCGGCGAATCCGCCGGCTACTTGAACAGGTCGGTCGCGGCCTCGGTGGCGTCGCCGGCTTTCGGCGCGGCAACCGGCTTCGCCGGTTTTGCCGCAGCACCCGAGGCTGCCGGCTGATCCTTGGAGGAGAATTTTATGGCCATGTCAGTCC
>NZ_RZRA01001285.1:0-1165 GCF_003998945.1 Mesorhizobium sp. M7A.F.Ca.CA.003.01.2.1
GCCGCTGGGTGATGTTGGTGGCGGCGGACGCGGCCTTCGAGACCTCGACGCGCACCGGCGCATGCAGGAATTTCTCGGTCAGCTTGGTGATTTCCGGCGGCATCGTCGCCGAGAAGAACAGCGTCTGCCTGGTGAACGGGATCATCTCGCAGATGCGCTCGATGTCGGGAATGAAGCCCATGTCGAGCATGCGGTCGGCTTCGTCGATGACGAGGATCTCGACGCCATTGAGCAACAGCTTGCCGCGCTCGCGGTGATCGAGCAGGCGGCCGGGCGTCGCGATCAGCACGTCGACGCCGCGCTCCAGCTTCTTGTTCTGTTCGTCGAATGAGACACCGCCGATCAGGAGCGCGATGTTGAGCTTGTGGTTCTTGCCATATCGGATGAAATTCTCTTCGACCTGCGCGGCGAGTTCGCGCGTCGGCTCCAGGATCAGCGTGCGCGGCATACGGGCGCGGGCCCGGCCGTTTTCGAGGCGGGTCAGCATCGGCAGCACGAAGGAAGCCGTCTTGCCAGTGCCGGTCTGGGCGATGCCCAAAATATCCTTGCCGAGCAAGGCGTGCGGGATCGCACCAGCCTGGATCGGCGTCGGCTGGGTGTAGCCGGCGTCGGTGACTGCGGAAAGGACCTTCGGCGACAGGCCGAGGTCTGCGAAGGTCAACGCTTCTTGAGCGGTCGTGGTGTCTGAGGACAAGTGTTGTTGTCTTTGGCTGGTTCGGGGAAGCGCAACGGCGTCTAATGGCGTCGCGGCAAGCGCCACGCGCCTGCAAGATCGGTATTGCAATTAGGAGCAAGCCCTCGATTTGTCAACAGAAACGGGCAGCAATGGCACGATTGTGAAGTTGTAACCTTAATCGGGATGCTTAATCGACCTGTCGGTCGCAGAGCCGGCTCAATAGCGGAACTGTTCGGCGAGAATACGCTCGTTCCAGGAATGATTGGGATCGAACAGCAACGTTGCTGTCGCCGTGGGTGATTCTCGCACCGTCACCGAGGTCACCGCCTTGACCTCGGTATGGTCGGCGGCGGCGTTCACCGGCCGCTTTTCCGGCTCGCGGATGTCGAAGCGCACCGTCGCTTTGTTGGAGAGCAGCGCGCCGCGCCAGCGGCGCGGGCGAAACGGGCTGACCGGGTCCACCGCCTACAATCTTTCGGCGCACGGGCC
>NZ_RZRA01001286.1:0-1165 GCF_003998945.1 Mesorhizobium sp. M7A.F.Ca.CA.003.01.2.1
ATGCTGGTGAAGCGTTCCTGCTCCATTTCCCGGCGCAGGCGAAGCTCAATCTCGCGGTCGGTTCGCGGACCGAGATCGAGGCTGACCAGCTCGGCCGCCCGCTCGCGGATGCCAGATGAGATATATTCGCGCGCGATGACCAGGTTCTCGCCACGGTCGTCCCTGCCACGGACGATGATGTGGCTGTGCGGGTGGCCGGTGTTGAAATGATCGACCGCGACCCAGTCGAGCTTCGTGCCGAGGTCTTCCTGCATCTGCGCCATGAGCCGCCGCGTCAGCGCCTTGAGGTCGTCGTACTCGATGCCGTCTTCGGCAGCGACGATGAAGCGGAACTGATGGCGGTCGCCGTCCGCGCGATCGATGAACGCCTTGCCGTCGACGCGGCCGCTGTCGGCGCCGTAGAGCTCGCCAGGTTCACCTTCGCGGGTGACCCCGTCGCGCTGAAGATAGCGTAGATGGGCACGCGCCCCGTCCGCGCCCTTGCCGGCGAGCTTGACGACCCGCGCCTTGACGATCACCCGGCGCTGGCGGAAGGCGGCATACCGGTCGCGCGATTTCAGCAGTGCGGCGGCCGCCCCGCCGCGCCCTGTCCGGCTTCCTGTGAAGCGACCACCGCGTTGCGGCCGGCCGCCAGCCCGGTTGATCGCCGCACGAACCTGGCCGGCATAGCGTTTGCCGGCCTTCGAGCCGCGCGACCCGATTTTGCCGAGCTTCGGCCTGAACTCGTCATCCTTAATGCGAGCCTCCCAGACATATCAAGCAAAATCAGACACTTACACGTCAAACCCTCTTGGCACCGGCGGCAGCCTCCCGGAAAAACGATGTGCAGACAAAGATTTAACCGCCTCCTGGAGGCGGTACCTTTATCTTGCCTTCCGCGCCCAGCCCCGCCAGACGCGCCCCCGTCCGCCATGGCTAACGCACCGGCTCCTTCGGCTGCGCGCCGTCCTTGCCGAGCGGCACGAAGAGATCGCCGTTTCGCACGCCTGAGTGAACACCGTCATGAATGAAGAACAGCGACCGTCCGAGAGGAGCGATTTGCGCCTTTGGAGCGACAGATTGGCTTTCGAACGCCTCGATGTCGGCCGCCGAAACTCCGGCCGCCTTGAGTTGGTCGAGGTACTCGACGGTCTCTTCTGGCAGCGGTTTGCCACGCTTCAAATGC
>NZ_RZRA01001287.1:0-1164 GCF_003998945.1 Mesorhizobium sp. M7A.F.Ca.CA.003.01.2.1
CCCGGGATCATGATGATCGCCTGCGGCCAGGCGACGACGCCGCCCGAGACGAAGACGACGATCGCGACAGCGGCGATGACCATGGCCAGCATGTTCTTCAACGCGTTCAGCCGGTGATAGTCGCCGGCCTGGGTGAGGCCGAGCGTCGCCAGCATCATCACGCCCATGCCGGCGCCGAAGAAGCCCCCATAGATGGCGGTGAGAAACTGCGCGAGCGAGCCGGCCAGCGAGCCCACCGCCGCTTCATGGCCGGGCTTTGGCACTGGTTTCAGCCAGGGGCCGGCGGCGAACAGGGCCGTCGCGGCTAGCAGCAGCCACGGCACCAGAGCGCGAAACGAGGGATTGTCGAGCGCCAAAAGGATCAGAGCGCCGGCCAGTGCGCCCACGGCCGAGATCAGGCACAGCAGCAGCGCGCCGCGCCAGAAGTGCCTGATATCGGCCGAGTAGGCGAGGGTCGAGGTGATGTAGCCTGGAAATTGCGTCACCGAGGAGGTGGCGTTGGCAACGATCGGCGGCAGGCCGACCAACGTCATGGCGCCGAAGGTGATGAAGGTGCCGCCACCGGCGACCGCATTGGCGGCGCCTGACAGAAAGCCCGCTAGAAACAGCACGATGGCATCGAAGACAGACATGAATTGCGGCCGCTCAAAACTGTGTTATTTCAGGCTTTAGAAAGCCTGAACGACCGGCGCAACCCGGCACGGCAGGATTACGATGGTGCCATGCGAGCAGAAAATGCGCGCCCAAGGCGTGACAAAGCGGCGAAATAGCTGTATGTGCCCGCCCGTACCGGCCAGAAAGAATCTGCCGGACCCGTCAACAATGACGGTGTAGTCGCCCCTGCCTGATGTTTCAAAGACAAATGTCTTGGAGACAAAAGGCATAGCCAAGCGGTCAATGGAACTGCAAGGCGAGTGTCGGACGCTCTGACTGTCGGAAGAACAAGAAGTGGACTTTTGAGATGGATATTCTCCGTCAGCTCGAGGCCGAACAGGCCGCCAAGATCGAAGCCAAGCGCAAGCTTCCCGAATTCCAGCCCGGCGACACCGTGCGCGTCCAGGTCCGCGTGACCGAAGGCACCCGCACCCGCGTCCAGGCCTATGAGGGCGTCGTCATCGCCCGCGCCGGCGCCGGCTTCCAGGAGAACTTCACGGTTCGCAAGAT
>NZ_RZRA01001288.1:0-1163 GCF_003998945.1 Mesorhizobium sp. M7A.F.Ca.CA.003.01.2.1
GACCATAGAGGGCGCTGGCAAGCTTGTTGTTGTCGAAAGTCAGAACGATGTGCGCCATGTCAGAAGCCCCAGATGCCGGTACCGGGGGCAGGTTCTTCAGCTCTGCTGCGCTCAACCGTCTCTCCTCATCTGCCGAGACCCTCAGGCCAATTCGGCGAACAGGCTGTTGTAGCCCGTCTTCGTGATTCGCACCTGGATAATGTCACCGATTTCGCCGGCCTTTTCATCAACAATAACCGGCTGCAGCCAAGGTGAGCGGCCTACCTTCTGGCCGGCCTGGCGGCCGGGCTTCTCGATCAGCGTGTCGATGGTGCTGCCGATGAGGCTCAAGCCGAAGTCCTGCTGCTGCTTCACAAGCAGAGCCTGCAGCCGCTGCAGGCGCTCGTCCTTGACCGTTTCCGGCACATGATCGGCCATTTCGGCGCCTGGCGTGCCGGGGCGCGGCGAATATTTGAAGGAGAAGGCCGAGGCGTAATTCACCTGACGCACCAGCTCCATGGTCGCCTCGAAATCCGCTTCTGTCTCGCCGGGAAAGCCGACGATGAAGTCGCCGGAAAGCGCGATGTCAGGCCGGGCAGTGCGGATACGGTCGAGCAGCGCCAGATAATCCCTCGCCGTGTGCCGGCGATTCATCGCCTTGAGGATGCGGTCGGAGCCCGATTGCACCGGCAGATGCAGATAGGGCATCAACGCCGGCAGATCGCGATGGGCCGCTATCAACTCGTCATCCATGTCGCGCGGGTGGCTGGTGGTGTAGCGCAGACGCGCCAGCCCGGGGATTTCGGCCAGCCTGAACAGCAGGCGGCCAAGGCCCCACTCGTGGCCGTTCTCGCCCTGGCCATGCCAGGCATTGACGTTCTGGCCAAGCAGCGTCACTTCGCGCACCCCGGCTTCAGCCAGGCGCTCAGCCTCCGCGACAATCTGCGCCACCGGCCGGGAAACTTCGGAGCCTCTGGTATAGGGCACGACGCAGAAGGTGCAGAACTTGTCGCAGCCTTCCTGCACGGTGAGGAAGGCGGTGACGCCGCGCTTGATGACCTCGGCGCGCTTGGACTGCGGCAGATGCTCGAACTTGTCCTCGATGGCGTAGTCGGTCTCGACGATCTTTTCGCCGCCGCGCACCCGCGCCAGCACGTCGGGGAGCGGGTGATAAGCCTGCGGGC
>NZ_RZRA01001289.1:0-1160 GCF_003998945.1 Mesorhizobium sp. M7A.F.Ca.CA.003.01.2.1
ATCTCGACTACAATGCCAGTGCGCCGCTGCTTGCCGCGGCCCGCGAAGCTATGGTCGCGGCGCTCGATGTCGCCGCCAATCCGTCATCGGTTCACGCCGAGGGGCGGGCGGCCCGCCGTCTGATCGAGACCGCAAGGCGTGACGTGGCGGCGCTCGTCAACGCCAAGCCCGAGCACGTCGTGTTCACCTCCGGTGCCACGGAAGCAGCCTCGACGCTGCTGTCACCCGACTGGCAGATGGGGCGCGGCACGGTGCGCATGAGCCGGCTTTACGTGTCGGAGGCCGATCATCCCTGCCTGTTGAACGGCGGACATTTCCCGGCAGTGCAGGTAAACCGGATCGGCGTCGACGCCAACGGTATCGCCGATCTCGACGCTTTGGCGGCAGCGCTCAGTGGTCATGACAAGAGCGAAGGCCTGCCGCTGGTTGCCATCCACGCCGCCAACAACGAGACCGGCGTCATCCAGCCGATCGATCGCATCGCCGGGATCGTCAAGGCGGCGGGCGGCATCCTCATGGTCGACGCCGTGCAGGCCGCCGGGCGTGTTTCGATCGATCTATCAGCGGGTTACGCCGATTATCTGATTCTGTCCTCGCACAAGATCGGTGGTCCCAAGGGCGTCGGCGCCATCGTCGCGGCTTCGGATCTGATGATGCCGAAGCCGTTGATCAATGGCGGCGGTCAGGAAAAGGGCCATCGCGGCGGGACTGAAAACCTCGCTGCCATTGCCGGTTTTGGCGCGGCCGCCCGCGAGGCCCTGGCCGGATTGCCGGCCATAGATGCGGTGCGCCGGCGCCGCGACGAGATCGAGGCCATCGTGAAAACGCTGGTGCCGGACGCGGAAATCTTCGGAACCGGTGCGCCAAGGCTTGCCAATACGGCATTCTTCGCTATTGCGGGCGTCAAAGCCGAAACCGCGCAGATCGCCTTCGACCTGGCCGGCGTAGCGCTGTCGGCCGGCTCTGCCTGTTCGTCCGGCAAGGTCGGACCGAGCCATGTGCTGAAAGCCATGGGATACGGTGACAGCCTTGGCGCCTTGCGCGTGTCGATCGGTCCGGCGACGGGCGCGGAAGACATCGAGTTGTTTCGCGTTGCGCTGACGGGAATCGCCGCGCGTCGGGCGGATAGAGAAAAAGCCGCGTGAGCGGTTGGGGCATCG
>NZ_RZRA01000128.1:0-8252 GCF_003998945.1 Mesorhizobium sp. M7A.F.Ca.CA.003.01.2.1
TGTTTGCCGACCCCGCCCATGCGCGATGGGCAGAGCATCCGGTGTTCGCGCCGCCTTACCGGGAAACCGGACGCGTGCCGGCGCTCTATTCGTCGGGCAATCTTCTGGTCGGGCGCAACGTGCTGATCGCCATGGGTCCGCCCTTTCTCGATCTCAGATTCAATTTCATGGGCGGCGGCGATTCCGACTTTCTCAGCCGGTCGGTGCAAAAGGGCTTTGTGCTGGGCTGGTGCGCCGAGGCCAAGGTGCTGGAAACCGTTCCGGCGCGGCGTATCGAAGCCGACTGGATCCGCGCCCGCAGCCTGCGCAACGGCGTCATCTCGACACTGGTCGAAAAGAAGAAGCGCGCCGGCACGCCAATGGCCGGCGCCAAAGTGTTGCTGAAGAGCCTGGCACTGCTTGCCGCCTCGCCGTTTCGCGGCCTGATCCGGCTGGCGCGGACCCGATCGCCGGCGATCGCCATCTACCCCGTCCATGTGGCGCTGGGCCGCGTGCTGGCCGAATTCGGATATGCCAATGAGCAATACCGCCAGCCTGAGAAAAACTGAGCGCGCGCCGCTCGGCGACGCGTTCACGCGCGAAGGCGTGGCCACCGCCATTGCCGCGCTGCTGTTCACCGTCATCATGGTGTCGTTCCGGCCGTTCCAGCCGGGCGGCGCCGAACTCACCGGTCAAGGCGGCGACATCGTCAACCAGCTTGGCTTCGGTTCGCTCGGCGCCATGTCGATCTTCTCGCTGATGGCCTTTGCCGATCCGCGCGTGGTGCGCTCGCTGCTGAGCCCATCCTGGGTGTTGATGCTGGGCTTCTTTTTCCTCTCGGTGATCCTGTCGACCGATCCGCCTTCGGCCATGCGCGCCGCCTCCTTCACGCTGATCGGCATCCTGACGATGGCGACGATCCTGGTGCTGCCGCGCGACGCCGAGGCCTTCTCGAAGGTGATCATCTTCACCGCCGTCGTGGTCATGGGCCTTTCCTATCTCGGCCTCATCGTCTTTCCGCACGAGGCGATGCACACAGCCGACTCGCAGGAGCCCGAACATGCCGGCCTGTGGCGCGGCGTGTTCACCCACAAGAACATTGCCGGGCCGGTCATGGCCTGCCTCAGCTTCGCAGGCCTCTATCTCTACCGGCGCGGGCAGCGCTACTGGGGCGCCGGGATCTTCCTCGCGGCGATGATCTTCATGCTGCACACCGGCTCCAAGACGACAGCCGGCCTGGTGCCGTTCTCGATCCTGATCGTCATGTTCCCGAGCCTGATAGGCATGCGGCTCGGCACGCCGATCCTGTTTGCGCTGGCCATCATCGCCACGGCTGTCGGCACGCTGGGCATCGTCTTCCTGCCGCCTGTGAAACATCTGGCGGCGATCTATTTCCCCGGCATGACCTATACCGGCCGCACGACGCTGTGGGAGTTCGCCGGCAGCATGCTGGCGAAGAAGCCATGGACCGGCTACGGCTATGAGAGCTTCTGGGGCACGCCGCTCTTGCTCAACCAAGACCAGCCATTCGACCGGCCCTGGGACATCAGGACCATCGTGCACGGCCATGACGGCTATCTCGACATCGCCGTGCTGATGGGCATTCCGGCACTATGCGTGGCGGTCTACACCTTCCTCATCGCGCCGCTGCGCGACTACATGCGCATTCCGTTGCGCAGGGAAAACATCTTTCTCGGCGACTTCTTCATGATGGTGGTGCTGTTCACGGCGCTTAACGCTTTCCTCGAAAGCTTCTTCTTCCATCGCGGCGACCCGGTCTGGCTGTTCTTCGTGCTCGGCGTGCTCGGCCTCAGGCAAGTGTCGCTGCGGCCAATCGCGGTGCGCGATCCCGATCGCGGCTCGCGATCCTGATGGGGCTTCCCCAGGGAAGCGCCATCGTCTATGTGAAGGCCTTCCTCTGGAGGGCTTTCGATGACGATCAGGCTTGTTCTCGCCGGCTGCGGCAATATGGGCTACGCCATGCTCTCGGGCTGGCTGAAATCCGGCAAGCTCGCGCCGTCGGCGGTTTTCGTGGTCGAGCCCAATGCCGATCTGCGCAATCGCGCGGCAACGCTGGGCTGCGCGACATCAGCCGATGCCGGTAGCATACCGGCCGATGCCCTGCCCGATCTCGTGGTCATCGCGGTGAAGCCGCAGGTGATCCGCGACGTCACGGCCGCCTACAAGCGCTTCGGCGACGGCCGCACCACCTTCGTCAGCATCGCCGCCGGCACGCCTGCCGCCACCCTCGAGGAAATCCTCGGCAACCGCGCGCCGATCGTGCGCTGCATGCCCAACACGCCCGCGGCGATCGGCAAGGGCATGATGGTGGTGTTCTCCAACAAGCTCGTGTCCGATGACACCAAGCGTTTCGTCGCCGACCTTTTGTCGGCGAGCGGCGAAGTGGCCACCATCGACGATGAGGGCCTGATGGATGCGGTGACCGCCGTGTCCGGATCGGGGCCGGCCTATATCTTCCATTTCATCGAAGCGCTGACGGTTGCCGCCGAGAAGGCCGGTCTGCCGACGGCGACCGCCAAGCTGCTCGCCATGCAGACCGTCTATGGCGCCGCCTCGCTCGCCGCCGAAAGCGGCGAGGAACCGGGCGTGCTGCGCCAGCAGGTCACCAGCCCCAACGGCACGACGGCCGCGGCGCTGGCCGTTCTGATGGGCGAGGACCGGCTGACCAATCTGCTGACGCAAGCGGTGGAGGCTGCGCGGCTGCGGTCGGTCGAACTGGGGAGATAAATCCTCAGTTTGTCCCGTACAGCATCTCATCCTGCAGCCGGCGCAAGGCGAACAGCCTCGTCGTCTGGTCGGGCGACGCATTATCCGCCGTCAGCAATTCGCCTTTCGTGACCGGTTTCAGCACCTTGCCGCCCTCGAGCAGGCCGACCGGCACGGCGCGCTGGGCGCGGGCTTCGCCGACGGTCATCGTCCAGGAGCGGTAACAAGTCTCGCCGATCGCATCGAAGGTCTCGCCGGCGACTAGGTCGCGCTTGGCAACGGCGCAGACTTCGGCCACGGGCCGCGGCAACGGCACCATGTCGGGCTTGCCGAAAAGCACGATGCGGGCTGCGGTCAGCGGCACTTCCAGCGACGTCAGATGATAAGGCCGGAACAGGCTGTAATAGGGGCCGTGCCCGATATGCAGATCGTCCATGCGCTCGATGATGCGCGGATGCGTCGCCTCGACGATGACGAAGACGCCGGGCGCGACGCCCTTGCCGACCGTGTAGTCGACGACGCCTTTCTTCGTGAGCAGACCGCCATCCTCGCGCGGGATGAGCACCTTGGCGAGGTCGTCGCGATCGGCCCTGGGGCCGTGCATGCCGGGGACGTCCGGCACCAGCCCGGTGGCGTTGGCGATGGCGCACATCTCGACCATGGTCTTGGAGCCGTCGACGAACTCGACCAGCATGCGCGGGTTCATGTTGCGGCGGATCGCTTCGGCGCGATAATCGTCCGGTACGGCATCGTGGTTGAGCGGGTTGTTCTTGCCCTTGCCGGCCGACACGATGGTCAGCCCGAGCGCCGACGCAAACTCGATCAGTTCCATGCAGCTCGACGGCTCGTCGCCCGCACCCACCGAATAGACGACGCCAAGCCGGTCGGCCTGCTGCTTGAGATAGCAGCCGATGGTGACGTCGGCCTCGACGTTCATCATCACCAGATGCTTGCCGTGCTCCATCGCCATGAGGTCGAAATCGGCGGCGACGCCCGGCTTGCCGGTGGCGTCGATGACGACGTCGATCAGCGGATTGGTGACCAGCATCTCGTTGGATGTGACGGCGATTTTTCCCGCCTCGATTGCCGCGGTGACTTTCGAGGCGGTGTCGGCTTCGACCGCCATGGCTTCGTCGCCATAGGCGATACGGATAGCGTCGCGCGCGGTGTGCGGGCGGCGCGTCGAGACGGCGCAGACCGAAATGCCCGGCATCAGCATGCCCTGCGTGACCAGATCGGTGCCCATTTCGCCCGAACCGATGACACCGATGCGCACCGGGCGGTTCTCGGCGGCACGCTTGGCGAGATCACGGGCAAGCCCGGTCAGGGCGACGTTGGTCATGCAGGAATGTCCACAGCTTCGTGATTTGGGGTCGGATAGCAGGGAATGGGTTCTATTTGCCAACGAAACCCGGTCGCGACCGGCAATTTCCCACGAAATCGTCTCGGAAGGCACGTCCGCCGGGGCTCGATTCGCCGAAGCCCAACCAATTGACATTGCAGCGGACAACCCCAATAAAACATTCGTTTGTCAACAAAGGCAAATGTTCACCGACGCGACAGTCGGGAAGCATTCGCCTCTGGGCAAATTGGGGAGTGTCTTTGCGCCACGGCGTCAAAGGCTGGATGGAGCATCATTGCGAGGCGTCGAGCGAAGGCTCGCGGCTCCAGGGGAGGAAAAATGGATACTGTTCTCGCGGGCCTAAAAGGGGCCATCGATACGCTTGGCCCGACGATCCTGCTGCCAATTGTCATTTTCGTCATCGCCGTGGTTCTGGGCGCCAAGGTCAGCAAGGCTTTTCGCGCCGCCGTCACCATCGGCGTCGCCTTCATCGGCATCAATCTGGTGCTTGGCCTCATGTTCACGTCGATTGGCGACGTCGCCAAGGCCATCGTCACCAACACCGGCATCCATCGCGACATCATCGATGTCGGCTGGCCCTCCGCGGCCGCGATCGCCTTCGGCTCATCGGTCGGCCTTTGGGTCATTCCGGTCGGCATTCTCGTCAACATCGTGCTGTTGCTGACACGCATGACGCGCACGCTCAATGTCGACGTCTGGAACTTCTGGCACTTCGCCTTTGTCGGCTCGCTGGTGGTCGCCGCAACCGACAACCTGGCCTATGGCATCGCGGTCGCAGCACTTGTCGCAGCACTCTCGCTGTTGTTCGCCGACTGGTCGGCGCGCGCGGTGCAGCAGTTCTACGGCGTGCCCGGCATCTCCGTGCCGCATCTCGCCTCGGCGCAGATCCTGCCGATCGCCATTGTGCTCAACTGGATCATGGACCGCATTCCCGGGATCAACCGCATCAACATCAACACCGATACGATCGAGCGCAGGTTCGGCGTGTTCGGCGAACCTGTCGTGATGGGCCTCATCATCGGCCTCGTGCTTGGTGCGATCGCCTTCTACAATGCGGGTGATCTCAGCGTGGTGCTGGCCAAGGTTCTGGGCACCGGCATGACGCTGGCCGCGGTGATGCTGCTGCTGCCGCGCATGGTCAAGATCCTGATGGAAGGCCTGCTGCCGGTTTCCGACGCAGCCCAGGCATTCGTGCGCAAGCGCACGGGCGATCGCGAGCTTCTTGTTGGCCTCGATTCCGCGATCCTGATCGGCCATCCGGCCGCGATCTCGTCGTCGCTGATCCTGGTGCCGATCGCGATCATCCTGTCCATCATCCTGCCGGGCAACCGCGTCATCCTGTTCGCCGACCTTGCGGTCATTCCCTTCATCGTCGCCATGACCGCGCCGCTGGTCAAAGGCAACGTGTTCCGCATGGTGGTGATCGGCACGGTGACGCTGGCCATCGGCTTCTACGTCGCCAACGCGCTGGCGCCGCTGTTCACAAGTGCTGCCGTCGCATCGGGCTTCAAGCTGCCGGCGGATGCGCTGCAGATCACCTCGGTGGTCGACGGCTTCCTGTGGGTGCCTTACGTGGTCATCGAGGCGATCCAGGGGCTTGGACTTGTCGGCATCATCGTGATCGCGGTGGTCATCGCGGCATTGTTTGTCCTCTACCGCCGCAATCCGCTCGGCTGGGAGCGGGCCGCGGGCGCCGAGGACGAGCCGGCCGAAGAGACGGCCTGAACCTGATAGGGTCCACCCTTCAAACCGATCGTGCGCCCTCCTCGGGGCGCCCGATTTCATCGACGGAGCCCGATCGTGCGCCCTCCTCGGGGCGCACGATTTCATCGACGGAGCAAAGAATGTCCGACGGCCTCATGCAGCTTCTGGATCCCGACGCGATCGTGCTCGGATCCGATGCCTCGACCAATGAGGAGATCATCCGCATCCTGGCGGGCCGGCTGGAGACACTTGGCTATGTCAAAAGCTCCTATGCCGACGCGGTCGTGCGCCGCGAATTGACCATCCCGACAGGACTGCCGCTGGAACGCTCCGACAATGTCGCGGTGCCGCACACCGATCCGGAGCATGTGCTGAAGCCTGGCATCGCGATGGGCACATTGAAGCAACCAGTGACCTTCGCCAACATGGAGGATCCCGACGAGATGCTGCCGGTCGGCTTCGTTTTCCTGCTTGCCATCAACGACAAGGACAAGCAGATTGAGGCGCTGCAGGCCGTCATGGCCACCATCCAGAACCCGCAAGCCTTGGATGATTTGAGGTCGGCCAGAACCCTCGAAGACGTGCGAGCCGTACTCGGCTGATAACCAAGGAGAAGCAGAGATGTCCAGACAGAAAACCATTCTCTTCGCCTGCGGCACGGGCATCGCCACCTCGACCGCGGTCAACGTCGCCGTCACCGAGGAAATGAAGAAACGCGGCCTCACCTTCAATGCCCAGCAGGCAAAGGCCACCGAAGTGCCCGGACTGGCCGACAATGTCGACTTCATCGTCGCAACCACCCCGATCTCCGCTTCGGTGACCAAGCCGGTCATCAAGGGCCTCGCCTTCCTCACCGGCATCGGCAAGGACAAAGTGCTCGACGAGATCGAGGCTCAATTGCGCAAGTGACGGTCCAGACGCCACGCGCAGGCTGACGCGGCTTCACACCACCCTGACGTAGCTCGTCATTCCCGATTTCTGGTGCTCGATGATGTGGCAGTGCAGCAGCCAGTCGCCGGGATTATCGGCGACGAAACCGAGCTGAACCTTCTCGTTGGGCTGGATGAGATAGGTGTCGGAAATCACGGGCTGAACCTGGCGCGTCGAGGACGACAGCACCTTGAAGCTCATGCCGTGCAGATGCATGGGATGGGATTGCGGCGTCAGGTTCTCCATGTCGATGACGTAGCTTTGGCCAAGCTTCAGTTCGGCCAGAGGCGCGGTCGGATCCTTGGTGTCGCCGGGCCACGGCACTTTGTTGATGGCCCAGAAACTGTAGCCCAGCGAGCCGCAGATGCCATCGCTCGGGACATTTTCCGCCGTGGCGCTGAGCGCCAGGGAAATATGCCTGGCACTGGCGAGATCCACTTCCGCCACCGGATTGAGCTCCAGTGGAGCAACATCGCGAATGTCCCGTTTGAGGGAGTTTCCTGTCGCGCGCAGGGTTGCCAGGATTTTTGGCTTGGTGCCTCTGACGTCCCTCAAGCTGACGATCGCGCCTTCCTCGTCGGGCATGCGTATGGCCAGCTCCATGCGCTGGCCGGGTCCAAGCAGCAAGGCATCGGGCGAAAAACGCTCAGGCACCGGATTGCCGTCGAGCGCCATGACACTCGCCTGCGCACCGTCGACGCGAAAAGCGTAGATGCGCGTCACGTCGGTGATGGCGACCCTGAGCCGCACCAGCCCTCCGGCCGGCGTGTCATATTGCGGCTGGTCGAGCCAGTTTGCGGTGCGCACCGTGCCGTAAGTGCCGGTTCTTGCGGCATCGCGCGGCCGGAACTGGTCGATGAACTGACCGTCGTCGCCGAGGCGCCAGTCACGCAAGTTGAGGACGATTTCGGCGTCGAATTTCGGATCGCTTGGGTTTTCGACCACGATCACGCCCGTCAGGCCATGGCCCATCTGCTCCAGCGTGTTGCAATGCGGGTGGTACCAGAAGGTGCCGGCATCGGGCGGCGTGAAGGCGTAGTCGAAATGATCGCCGGTGTAGACGTAGGGCTGGACCAGGAACGGCACGCCGTCCATCTTGTTTGGAACGCGAATACCGTGCCAGTGGATCGTCGTCGGATCGTCGATCGCGTTGACAAGGCGTGCAGCGAAGGGCTGGCCTTTTTTCATTCTGAGCACGGGCGGCATTCCGGCGTTGCCATAGGTCAGCACATCCCTGGTCTGGCCGATATCCATCAGCTTCGCCTGGATCTTTGCCGTCTGCAAAACCACCGGCTCAGGCATGGCAGCGGCCCAGCCACCAAGCCGGCCCATGGCCGAAAGCCCGACCCCGCCTGCGCCGGCAATCGCTGCCGTTTTCAAAAGCCGGCGTCGGGTGAGTACGGTCATTTGACGCTCCAGCTGCAAAGACGGCTGCCCTGGGTTTATCGCAGCCTTGGATCGTAAGCGAGCACCCTGTGCCTAAACCGACTCCGCCACCGGCCTTAAGCAAAAGATGCTGGCGTGGACGGACAATCGACCACAATAAGCG
>NZ_RZRA01001290.1:0-1158 GCF_003998945.1 Mesorhizobium sp. M7A.F.Ca.CA.003.01.2.1
GTGTGTGGAATGAGTCTCTCCCGCAGTAATGGCAAGAGTTGCTTGCGGCAAGCCATTAGAGCGTGGCGCGCCCTTTGGACGCGCAGGCGACGAGGTAGAATTCGCGCTGTTTTCCAGCCGCGGATTTCCGTTTCGTCAATCATATTGCCGTAAAGTGAAGCAGGGTTTGGTGCGTTCAGATATGGGCGCATGACGGTCGCCTTCGAAGCGGAAGGGCGGCCGGGACGGGATATCGATGCCGAAGAAGGTTATGATCGTCGAGGACAATGAGCTCAACATGAAGCTCTTTCGGGACCTCATCGAGGCAAGCGGTTACGAGACCGTGCGCACCCGCAACGGTCTGGAAGCGCTCGATCTGGCACGCCAGCACCGGCCGGATCTCATCTTGATGGATATCCAGTTGCCTGAGGTGTCGGGGCTTGAAGTGACCAAATGGCTGAAGGAGGACGACGAACTGCACGTCATCCCCGTCATTGCCGTGACCGCCTTCGCCATGAAAGGCGACGAGGAACGTATCCGCCAGGGTGGCTGCGAGGCTTATATTTCGAAGCCGATCTCGGTGCCGCGTTTCATCGAAACCATCAAATCCTATCTGGGCGATGCGTGATGTGCCCCTTCAGCCGAGCCGGAGCGTTATGAAATGACTGCGCGGATCCTCGTCGTCGACGATATCCCTGCCAATGTGCGGCTGCTGGAAGTGCGGCTGCTGGCCGAATATTTCGAAGTGTTGACCGCCACCAACGGGCCGGATGCGATCGAGACCTGCGAGAACGGCAAGGTCGATGTCGTGCTGCTCGATGTGATGATGCCCGATATGGACGGCTTGGAGGTCTGTCGGCGGCTGAAGAGCGATCCGGCGACATCGCACATTCCGGTGGTGATGATCACCGCGCTGGACCAGGTTTCCGACCGCGTCCGCGGGCTTGAGGCTGGCGCCGACGACTTCCTGACCAAGCCGGTCAACGACCTGCAGCTGATGACGCGCGTCAAGAGCCTTGTTCGGCTGAAGTCGCTGACCGACGAGTTGCGGCTGCGCGCCTCGACGACGCGCAATATCGGCATCGAGGAGTTGCTCAGCCGCAATTTCGCATCCGAGGACACGACGCCGAAAGTGCTTTTGATCGACGAGCGCAAAACATCCGTCGAGCGCATCCAGAA
>NZ_RZRA01001291.1:0-1154 GCF_003998945.1 Mesorhizobium sp. M7A.F.Ca.CA.003.01.2.1
GGCTATGTCACCGAGGCAGCCGATGCGTGGCTGGCCTACGGCTTCGAGACGCTTGGCCTCGATGAAATCGTGTCATTCGCCGTCGCGGCCAACCGCCGCTCCACCGCCGTCATGCAACGCCTCGGCATGAGCGCGGATCCATCCGCCGATTTCGACCACCCCAGCATTCCCGACAGCCATCCGCATCTCAAACGGCATGTCCTCTACAGACTGTCGCGCCAGGACTGGCAGGCAAGAAAAAGGGCAGCTCGCTAGCCGCCCTTTTTTCAGTGTTGTCGTGTTGTCGATCTTCCGGACCTCAGTCCATCCTGATCGTCACGAACCTGAGCTCGCCGGTCTTCGAGGCCAGCATCAAGAGCGCATTCTTGCGCCCCTGTTCCTTCAAGGCGCCGATCCGGTCCATGACGTCCTTGGGGGTAGCAACCGATTCCTGTGCGATCTCGGTGATCACCTCGCCGGGCTGGATGCCGCGTTCGGCGGCGGCCGAGTCCTTGGTGACGTCGGTGATGACGACGCCCGAAACATCGGCCGCAATGCTGAACTTCTTGCGTGTCTCGTCGTTCAGTTCGCCGACCGTCATGCCGAGCACCGAAGCAGTGGAAACGGCCGGAGCCTTGTCGCCCTTGTCCTGATCGGTGTTGCCCTCCTCGGCGTTGGCGGCCTTCTCGCCATCCTCGAGCCGGCCGAGGGTCACTTTCACCGTCTGTTCAACGCCCTTGCGCACGATCAGCACGTCGACCGCCTTGCCGACAGGGCTTTCGGCGACGACACGTGGCAGGTCGCGCATCTCATGGATATCCTTGCCGTCGAACTTGATGATGACGTCGCCGGCCTGGATCGTGCCATTGTCGACCGGGCCGCCCTTGATCACGCCGGCAACCAGCGCACCCTTTGCGGTCGCCATGCCGAGGCTTTCGGCGATGTCGTCGGTCATCGGCTGGATGCGCACGCCGAGCCAGCCGCGCCGCGTCTCGCCGAACTGGCGCAACTGGTCGACGACACCGGACGCGAGCTGCGACGGGATGGAGAAGCCGATGCCGATCGAGCCGCCGGATGGCGAGATGATCGCCGTGTTGATGCCGATGACTTCGCCCGCGCTGTTGAACAGCGGTCCGCCGGAATTGCCGCGGTTGATCGCGGCATCGGTCTGGATG
>NZ_RZRA01001292.1:0-1153 GCF_003998945.1 Mesorhizobium sp. M7A.F.Ca.CA.003.01.2.1
GCCCTTGGCCATGCGGCTGGCAATCTCGCTTGCCTGGTCGCCCGACGAACGCTTGCGCTCGCGCTCGATGAACACGGTACGCTGCAGCTTCGAAAGCATGCCGATCAGCGGCCAGCCTTCCATATCAGCCCTGGCGATGAATTTTACGTCGGCAAAAGAGCCGAGCACCATGATGTCGGTCCAGGAGATGTGATTGGACGCAACCAGCAGCGGGCGCTTGTCGGACAGCGTCCCCTTGACATGGATGCGCATGCCGAGCGCCCTGATGATCAGCCTGTGCCAGATCTTGAGGATGAAGGTTTCCGGCCACCAGCCGGTCTTCATCGACAGTATCTGTAACGGCACGAGGACCAGCGAACCGGCGACAACGAGGCCCAGCGCCAGGAAAATCCTGATTTTCTTGATCATCGCCCCATCCCGGCCGTCTCGCTAGCGAAGATCGCGGCGCATGACAAGCGCGCCGGTCGGTCCGTGTTCGGCCGACCTGTAGTAATTCGGCCGCTTGCCGACCTCGCGGAAGCCCAGCCGGCGATAAAGCGCGATCGCCGCGACATTAGTCTCGTCGACCTCGAGGAACAGCGCTTCGGCGCGCTGCGCGTGCAGTTCGCGCAACACCGCGTCCATCAATTGCCAGCCCAACCCCTGCCGGCGATGCGATCGCGCCACCGCGACGGTCAGGATCTCGCCCTCGCCTGCCGCAAGCCGCGCCAGCACGAAGCCGACGGGCGGCTTGGAGCCCTGTCCGGTTTCGCGCGCGGCATAGCCGAACACGGTGTCCTGTTCGAGCAAGGCGGCAAATTCGCCATCGGTCCAGGGGCGGACAAAGTCCTCGCGATGCAGCAGCGAGACCGCCGGACTGTCGGCGATCCTCAGCGGCTCGAGCGCATAGTCCCGGCGGCGTGATTGGAGAAAAGGTATGCGCATCTAATTTTTGTTTTCTTGTTTGACCATGATCTCTGGACAAACGGGAACCGTTGTCCGTGAAAACCGGCTTCCACTTTTCGGGATCATGGTCTGATCCTTGAAAGAATGAACCCGGCCTGCGGCTTGGCGTCGGCGCCGCGCAGATAGAGTGGTTTCGGCCGTTCGCCCGCGCCCTTGGCGGCAGCCAGGCGGGCGTAGGTGACAATGTCGGCGGTGGCCGTCCGAGGGC
>NZ_RZRA01001293.1:0-1153 GCF_003998945.1 Mesorhizobium sp. M7A.F.Ca.CA.003.01.2.1
TGCTGGTGGTGACCAGCGGCATCGCCAGGCTGGACAACCGCAAGTTCAAGGACCAGTTCGGCGGCAAGCCGCGCATGCTCGACGCGGCGGAAGTTGTCGAAGCGACGAGCCACCCGGTCGGCGGCGTCTGCCCGTTCGGCCTGCCGGCGCCGCTGCCGGTCTATTGCGACGTATCGCTGCGCGAATTTGACGAGGTCGTGCCCGCGGCAGGCGCCACCAATGCGGCGGTGCGGATCAGCCCGCAGAGGATGGTTGAGCTGATTGGGGCTGAGTGGATCGATGTGTGCCAGGGGTAGCCCAAGCCAGAGTTCAAGCGGCAGAGCACATGGTTGCCCCGATCCGAGATTTGGCCGGGCTGACCGAAGCATCTGGAGAGGCGGACTTCGGGGGCAAGTCCTGCTTTCAAATTTGGTCGGAGTGGCCGGATTCGAACCGACGACCCCTTGACCCCCAGTCAAGTGCGCTACCGGGCTGCGCTACACTCCGGACCGCGGAAAGCCCTATATTCTCAAGGGTTCAGAAGCAAGAGGCGAATTCGCTGAAATTGGTGAAATGGGAACAGATGGTGTCCCGGTGTGCCTTTGGTGACCGAAAGTCACACCGACAAATCATACCGCAAGTGCTGCTTAGGTTCCGGTCACCGAGGGCGGACACACTACGTGCTTTGTCTTGCCCTGGAAGGGCATAGCCTGCACCGCTCTAGGCTGCAATTGCCCAAAGAAGTTCAAGACTTCGTTCAATCGCCAGAATGTTCGAAGGAATATGTAGGCTACGAGGAAAGGGGAGCGCTGACGAGCTCCCCTGACGCTAGATCTGATCCGCGAAAATGATGTCGATGCACTACTGACCCATTCCAAACTTGTAGGTTAGCCGGGCCATCACGGCATCGACCTTTGCCTCTGTGCGATAGGTCTCGGGATTGTCGCCGAGAGTGCCATCATCGAACACGTTGTCGCCCGTGCTCGTCTTATGGCCGAGGTCAACGTGGGTGTAGTCCACGCCAAGCGAGAGGTTGTTCGTAAGGGCATAGTCGATGCCAGCGCCGAGCGCATAGCCGTTCTGCCACTCATTCTTTTCGTAGGTCACCAGGGCGTCGTTGTCTCGGGCGCGGAAATCCACCTTGCCGCCGGCATAACCAGCCTTGGCATAGATC
>NZ_RZRA01001294.1:0-1151 GCF_003998945.1 Mesorhizobium sp. M7A.F.Ca.CA.003.01.2.1
CGCTCTATTCGCGCGACTGCATCAATGCGCTTTCGGAAGCGACCGGCATCCATTACGACGAGCGCAAGAAGGGCATTCTCTATTTCTTCCGCTCGCAAAAGAGCCTCGACACCGGCACCGACAATTACCGTTATCTTGCCAAGCACGGCCTGCCGATCGAAATCGTCGGCCGCGACCGGCTGGTCGAGCTGGAACCCGGCCTTGCCGGCGTCAAGGACAAGATTGCCGGCGGCGTCTATTCGCCAACCGACCAGACCGGAGATTCCAAGCAGTTTGTCGACAGGCTGGCCGCCTATGCGGCCGAGAAGCTCGGCGTCGAATTCCTGTTCGGCACGACAGTCGAAGGCCTCGACATCGAGGGCGACCGGGTGCGCGCGGTGATGACTTCGGCCGGCCCGGTCGCCGGCGATGCGGTTGTCATCTCGATGGGGCCGGAAAGCGGCCTGCTCGGGCGCCGTTACGGCATCGACCTGCCTGTCTATCCGGTAAAAGGCTATACCGCGACGATTCCCCTGGAGGACGAAAGCAGGGGACCGACCATGGGCGGCGCCGACGAGGACCGGCTGATCGGCTATTCAAGGCTGGGCAACCGCTTGCGGATGTCCTCGACGGCCGAATTCACCGGCTTCGACCGCACTTTCAAGCCCGCCGATTTCAAGACGATCATCAGCACCGGCAAGGATCTTTTCCCGGGTGCCTTCGACGAGAAGAGGGCTGTGTTCTGGGCGGGTCTGCGCCCGATGATGCCGAACTCGGTGCCGGTCATCGGCCAGGCGCGCTACAAGAATCTCTATCTCGACACCGGCCACGGCCATGTCGGCTGGACGATGGCCTGCGGTTCGGGAAAATTCCTCGCCGACCTCGTTTCGGGCCGCAAGCCGGAGATCGACCCGCAGGGGCTGGTTTACGGGGGCTAGGATGTCGGGACCGCAAGTCGCCATCGACCTTGGCCGCATCGAGCGCAACGCGCGCACCATCGTCGAGCGCTGCGCGCTGTCGGGCATAAAAGTGTTCGGCGTCACCAAGGGCACTTGCGGCATGCCGCAAGTGGCACGCGCCATGCTGCGCGGCGGTGTCGCCGGCATCGCCGAATCGCGTTTCGAGAACATCCGCCGGCTGCGCGACAGCGGCATCAACGCACCGATCATGCT
>NZ_RZRA01001295.1:0-1147 GCF_003998945.1 Mesorhizobium sp. M7A.F.Ca.CA.003.01.2.1
TGATGAGAAAGATCGCCGTATCGAACATCTGACGCTGACCGGAACGGGGCTTGCCGCCTATCGCGAGATGGTGCCGCTGGCGAAGGCGTTCGAACGGGATTTGCTGGCAAGGCTCAGCGCTGAAGAGCGCACGGCGATCACCAGCGGACTGGCTGCATTGGAGACCAGTCTGGTCCCGAGCAAGAGTTAGTCCAAGATCAAGCCAATCACTCTGAACGACGGAGTTCGAGCGAGACTGCGTGGAAACTCCCGAAGCATAGCATTGCTTTCGATTTAATCGTTATTTGCGTTGTCAGGCCGCGTATAATGCCCATCATACCGACAGGAGGACTACGATGAGCATTCGCACATTAAGTGTCCTGGTGACGCTGCTTGTAGGCACCTGCACATTTGCGCAGGCGCAGCAGACAAAGCCGATGTCGATCGAAGTGTTCCCTTTCGAATTGGAGGACAAGAGCGCCGGGGCGGGAATAATTCCCCCGGATGAATATGACAGGCGCTATCTGTCGGAATCAGCACAAGTTGCTAAGGACATGCTCTCCCAGTCTGGGCGTTTTACAGTAATTGATGTGCCGGCGAGGGATACACAGGCCACGGCGCCGCACGGATTGCGCAACTGCGCTGGTTGTGAAGGCCCGATTGCCAAGGAGCACGGCGCGTCGCTTGCCTTGCTTGGCGTCGTAACGCGCGTCAACCGAACAGAACATACTATGTTCATTCGCATCCTTGACGCCGAAACCGGGAAACATGTTTCGGAGGGGTTTACCGATCTTCGCATGGGTGCGAACTACGCGTGGCCCCGCTCCGTGAAATGGCTGATGAAAAACAGAATTCTGCGTTAGGGCGGCATCTACCAATCCATCACCACCTTGCCGGAACTGCCGCTGCGCATTGCATCGAAGCCGGCTTGGAAATCGTCGATGCCGATGCGGTGCGTGATAAGCCCGGAAACATCCAGCGGCCCCTGCACCAGCGCGATCATCTTGTACCAGGTCTCGAACATCTCGCGGCCATAGATGCCCTTGAGATGCAGCATCTTGAAGATGACCTTGTTCCAGTCGATCTCGAATCCGGTCGGGGCGATGCCCAGAATGGCGATCTTGCCGCCGTTGTTCATGGTGTCGATCATGTCGCGGAAGGCGGGGGC
>NZ_RZRA01001296.1:0-1147 GCF_003998945.1 Mesorhizobium sp. M7A.F.Ca.CA.003.01.2.1
ACGACCCCGAAGGCCCAGCGGCCGAGCTGGTCCTCGCCCGACGTCAGCGTCAGCGTGCCGTCGCCGGTCAGCTTGCTGGTGAACTGGCGCACCTTGGACGGCGTCGCCGGGCTTGCAGCCGGCTTGGCGGCGGCCTGCGGCGCAGCCGGGTCGATGGCGCGGGAATTGCCATTCTTGTCGGCGTAGCCGAGCGTTTCCTCGCCTGAGCCGCCCGTCACGCGCAGCGAAACGTCACTGCCTTCGGGAACCGTAAAGGTCGGGATGGCCTGGTTGGCGTCGGCGGTCAGGAAGATCGGCGGCTTGCCGGTGTAGGACGGCGGCGTCACCCAGGCGTCGATGCGCGGCGGCACGATATCGCGCGCGCCATGGGCATTGAAGCCGTCGCTGATCCTGCCGCCCGTCGGCCCGAAGGAGAAGGCGAAGGCGGTAACGAGCAAAAGTGCCGCCACCGCGCGCAGGGCCCAAGGGTCGCGCTCCGGCACGCGCGTGCGCGGCAGGTCGGCGCCGAGGTTGTCGAGCTTTCCGGCCATGCGCTTCTGGTGTTCGCGCCATAGCGCCTGCGAGAAGCTGCTTTCCCGGCCGCTTGGCCGGTCGGTCTGCACCAGCACCGGGCTGTGCAACAGTTGATTGGCTGCCTCGATGCGGCGGTCGATTTCGCCGGCGCCCGGCAGGCGGAAGAAACGCAGGGGATAAAGCGCGGCCAGTGCTGCTATGGCAAAGGCAGCGACCAGGCCGATGCGCGCCATATCCGGCAGCCGGGAGAATAGCCCGAGCCAGGAGATGCTGAGGAACAGGCTGGCAACGATGACGAGGGGAAGCAGCAACGGCCAGCCGCGCTCGACCACCATCGAGACCCGCGTGGCCAGCCTGCTCAAAGCCAGCCGCCCGGCGAGGCCGCGATCGCTGCTGAAGGTGGGTCGTTGCGTCATCGGCCCTTCCTTGAGCCTATGGCATCCCGAAACCGGGATGCGGCCCTATCCCTTTGAGCATGATCTGTTCCGAAAGGGATTCCATGTTTCGGGATCATGCTGTGGAGCGGGCAGATAGCCCGACGCCTCACGACTCAAAGAATACCAGCAAACACGGCAAAGGCGAGGCGGTTCGAAAAAACGTGAAGTGGACCGTTATAGTTCCATCCTGCATACCC
>NZ_RZRA01001297.1:0-1145 GCF_003998945.1 Mesorhizobium sp. M7A.F.Ca.CA.003.01.2.1
CTCATGGACTCCACGTCGAATGGGCCGGGCAGGGCCATGCCGACCCCCAGCACCCGTCCGCCAGCCCGCAGCCGGGTCAATTCCACCACCATCGCCCCGATCAACTCGAAGGCGCGGTCCGGCGTCGCGTTCGGCGCTTCGCGGTAGATGCTCTCGATCACGTCGCCGCTCAGATTGATCAAGGCGGCGCTGATACCAAGCGGAGTGATGTGGATACCCACGGCATAGCCGCCCTCGGGGTTGATCCGGAGCGTCGCCGGCGGCAGGCCGCGCCCCCTCGGCTCTTCGCGCAGCGACAGGATGTAGTCCTGATCTTCCAGTTCGCGAACGATGGTCGATACCGTCTGGACGGTGAGGCCGACGCGCCGGGCGATCTCGCCGCGCGCGATCGGCCCGTGCAGGCGGATGGACTCAAGCACGATGCGCCGGTTGTATGGCCGCCCGAACTCCTGATTGGTCCCCCGCAGTGCCATGCCTTGCGCCCCTTAGGAGAGGATAGCTTGGCACCGCTTATTTATTCAGTCAAATGGAATTCAAAAATAAATGATAATGAAACACAAATCTTGGGAAGGCCGGGTATGGACGTACCCGATTCAGGACCTGCCCACACGCCGCCCTGGCCGATTGCCGCCATGGCGAAACCTCTTCAATGGTGAGCGAACCCGCGACCGTTGATGACAAAGCAGGAGCAAAGATGATCGAATTGCCGTTTGCCCGCGACGAGTACCGACAGCGGCTTCGCAAGATCCGCACCGAGATGGCCAAGCGCGGTCTCGAGCTTCTTGTCGTCAACGACGTTGCCAACCAGCATTACATCACCGGTTATGACGGCTGGTCGTTCTACACGCCGCAAATGGTGCTGGTTCCAATCGAGGAGGTCGAGCCGGTCTGGATCGGGCGCGCCATGGATGCGGCCGGCGGTCTTCTGACAGCCTGGATGAAACCGGAAAACGTGGTCGGCTTTCCGGAAGACCATGTCCAGCGAGGCGATCGCCATCCCATGGACTGGATTGCGAACTGGATTGTCGCCAAGAGCTGGGGGAGTCGCCATATCGGCATCGAACTCGAAGCCTATTATTTCTCCCCCAAGGCGCACGCCCGGCTTGTCGCCGGACTTCCCAATGCAAAATGGCACGATGCCGACC
>NZ_RZRA01001298.1:0-1145 GCF_003998945.1 Mesorhizobium sp. M7A.F.Ca.CA.003.01.2.1
GGGCCCGGACGATGCGCAACAAGTTCCCGGCGCGAAAAGAGATCGATCAGGAAATCCAGATCAGCCTCTTCTGGGCGGCGCAGCAAAAGCCGCTCGCTGCGCTGGCTGGAAGGCAGGGACGCATTCATCCGTCTTCTCCGGCAACCGGATCGACGGGAGGCTCAGAGGATCTCGGTCTTGGCGATGTGGATGCCAAAACCTTCAAGGCCGACATAGTGGCGTTCGCGCGAGGCGATCAGGTTGATCGAGGAGATGCCGAGATCCTTGAGTATCTGGGCGCCTAGCCCGATCTCGCGCCACTCGTTTTCACGGCGGCGCGCCTCTTCGTGATCCTCGCGGTCGCCGCTTGCCGGCCGCTTGCGCTCCTGATGCGCAACGCCGACGGAGCCTTCTCTGAGATAGACGATGACACCGCGCCTGCGCTCGCCCATTGTCTTCATGATGGCGTCGAGCCGGTGGCTGGTGCCGAAGACATCGGTCACCACATCCTCCGAATGCAGACGCACCGGCACGTCCTCGCCGTCACGAATGTCGCCGAAGACGATGGCGACGTGATGCATGGAGTCCCACGGCAGCGTGTAGGTGAAGACCTGTGCCTTGCCGCCGAGCGTGTCGATTTCCGAGCAGGCGACGCGTTCGACCAGCGTTTCCTTGCGCTGCCGGTAGGCGATGAGGTCGGCGACCGAAACCTGCTTGAGGCCATGCTCCTCGGCGAAAGCCTGCACCTGCGGACCGCGCTTGACGGTGCCGTCATCATTGACCAGCTCGGAAATGACGCCAACCGGCGGCAGGCCGGCGAGCTTGCACAGATCGACCGCTGCTTCGGTATGGCCTGAGCGCATCAGCACGCCGCCTTCGCGCGCGATCAGCGGGAAGATGTGGCCGGGGCGGACGAAATCCGAGCCACCGACATTGCCGTTGGCAAGATTGCGAACGGTCAAAGTGCGATCTTCGGCCGAGATGCCGGTCGTGGTGCCATGCTTGAAATCGACACTGACGGTGAAAGCGGTGGTGTGGGCGGAATCGTTGTCGGCGACCATGGGGGCAAGGTTCAGCCGCTTGGCTTCTTCGCGCGGCATCGGCGTACAGACGATGCCGGAGGTGTGGCGAACGATGAACGCCATCTTTTCGGGCGTGCAGTGGAC